>CASBQM010000331.1 GCA_949127645.1 Synechococcales cyanobacterium PMM_0036 | reverse complement strand
AGCCCTGCGGAACGCTGTGCCCCGATCGGCTCATGCGGGATGGCAGGCCGGAAGCGAGCGCGCCGATCCGATCGCCCTGCTGGAGGAGTCGAGTCAGGGAAGGCTGCCTAATCTGGTGCCGATTCGCTACGGTCGCATGGTTAAATCTCCCTTCACGTTTCTGCGGGGATCGGCAGTGGTCATGGCGGCAGATTTAGCGAAGACTCCGACAACCGGGCTGCGCGTACAGGCTTGTGGCGATTGTCATTTGCTGAACTTTGGTGGCTTTGCCACGCCCGAACGCAACCTGGCGTTTGATGTCAATGATTTTGATGAAACGCTCCCGGCTCCTTGGGAGTGGGATGTGAAACGGCTGGCGGCAAGCTTTGTAGTGGCGGGTCGCTCGGTAAAAATGCCGGACAAAATCGGTCAGAATGCGGCGCGATCGGCGGTGCAATCCTATCGAGAGCATATGGGCAAGTATGCGCGGATGAGTCCGCTAGAGGTCTGGTATTCGCGGATTGATGCCCAGGTGGTGCGCGAGTTTGCAGAGGGCGCAGGACATTTGACGCGAGTAGAACAGCAGGTGGCGAAAGCCCTCACCCGCACCTCGGCACAGGCGTTACCCAAGCTCTCGGAAGTCGTGCATGGACAGTGGCGGATCATGGACAGTCCGCCGTTGATGTATCACCTGCCGCCAGATGATTTGCTGGAAGACGAGATGGAGTCGGTCTATCAGCAGTATCGCCAGACGTTGCGAGATGACCTAAACGTGCTGCTCGATCGCTATCGCCTGGTAGATATTGCCATCAAGGTTGTGGGTGTGGGTAGCGTGGGCACACGTTGCGTGGTGGCACTGCTGATGACAGATGATAACGATCCGCTGTTTTTGCAGATGAAAGAGGCACAGACTTCGGTTTTGGAGCCGCATATGGGCAGTAGCGCCTATCAAAATCAGGGACAGCGGATTGTTGCTGGGCAACGGCTGATGCAGGCGGCTAGCGATATGTTTTTGGGCTGGACAAGGAGCGATCGCGGTCATGATTTTTATGTGCGGCAGTTGCGCGACATGAAGACCTCAGTGGACATTGAAAAACTCTCAACCTCGGAACTGATTGGCTATGGGGCGCTCTGTGGCTGGGCGTTGGCGCGTGCCCATGCGCGATCGGGTGATCCGGCAATGATTAGCGGCTACCTAGGCAAAAGTGACGAGTTTGACCAGGCGATCGCAGAGTTTGCCCTTGACTATGCTGACCAAACTGAGTGCGATCATCAGGCGTTAGTGGATGCAGTGAAGTCGGGCAGAATTGAGGCGATCGAGGAGCGGTAGAGCTTGCTTACAGGGTAGGCAAAGTAGTTTGTGTCAAAGGTCAGGCTTTTTGACGGTTGAATTTTTCAAGTATGGTTTTGCTGGAGCAATCTGTGAAACTCCATTGTTTATCTGCAAACTGCCGAAAGGTTTGCCAGGTTGCTTAAATATCATCTTGAGTCAGATGATAGATTTTAGGACGTTGCTGAATACAAGTATGAATTGCCCTCATCCCAACCCTTCTCCCTAGGGAGAAGGGAGCTAGAACTCTTGTCCCCTCTCCTTTTGGGAGAGGGCTAGGGTGAGGGGCAGTCTGAGAATTCATACCTCAATTCAGCAACGCCGATTTTAGTAAGCGTGCCAGAAAAGAGGGAGTGTCAACAACATCTTCCCATTCCCCGGTTAGCCACGTTACCTCGCAACAGCCAGCCATCTGCGGCTTTCCTTAAAAAACGAGCGCAGTTAGAGACCAGAATTGAGTTCTCGCGGGTCACTGTTTTCTCAACTTGAGACTCCAAAAAGTTTTCTGCACCACTAAGAAACAGGAATTGTCATGCCCAGAACGGGGATGGTCTTGTTTCAAGGGCGATCGATCGCTCTCAGAACTCGGAATTTTGACCTCAAAGCTTGGAAGTTGGAGTAAGGGTTAACTTTACGGGTGGGTCAAGGGCGATCGCAATGACTTACTCCTAAGCCCGCCTTCTAGACAAAGCCACAAAACTTCAGGATGGCGCTACTCACCGCTTCAGGATCGCCGCTAGAAGCCACATGACCACATCCAGGAATCACCTGAAGCCGTGCATTGGGCAGTCTGGCTTGCAGCGTCACACCATCCTCTACCGGAAACCAGCGATCGCATTCTGACCACAAAACCAGAGTCGGACAGGTGATGCGATCGAGGTTCTGCTGAATCTCGGCAATCAGGTTGGGCTTTAGCACATGAGAGGAGGGCGGAACCTGAAGGCGATCAATTTCCCCTGCTGCTAAATGCAGGTCGGTCGCAAATTGTGTCAATGTCCCTGGCATATTCAGATAGGGATAGGTCAGCCAGTAGATTTCTTCTGAGGTAATTGCCGCTGGGTCGGAGACAACTTCTTGTCGGACTAGACGTGCCCCATACCGAACTAATGGCGCAAATAGATTAATCAACTGACTGTAATCAACCCACCGGATCAGCGGTAAGGGCAAACGGACAATCGCTCTCATCCCCTTACTGGGCAGCTTTTTCGGAAAAATCGGCACATTGATCACAATCAGGCGATCGATTAACTCGGGATTAGCTTGGGCAACGGCTAAAGCAGTCAGCGCTCCCAAAGACTCGGCAGCCACGATCGCGGGTTGTTTGCTCAAAGCCTGAATGATTCGCGCTAACTCGACTTGCTGATGCCCCACGGTCTCGGGCGGTGGTGGCGTTTCAGAAAAGCCGTAGCCCTTCGCATCCACACAAATCACCCGAAACGATCGCGCCAATAGCCCAATACACGATCGCCAGTTATAGCTCCAGCTTCCGATGCCGTGCAGCAGGAAGAGCGTCTGGCCTAAGCCAATCTCTCCATAGGCGATCGCCACCTCGCGGTTGCCAGCATCCAGAATGCTAAGAGTTTGCCGACCTTTAGGAAAAGTCGCTTGCCACCAGTCTGCTACTTGTGTCATGCGTTAACTATGTCATGCGTTAACTATGTTATGCGTTATTGACCCAGCAAAGCCTGAAATTGCCAGTTCAAGATCACCAGTCCAAAACCACCAGTTTAAAACCGCCAGTCCAAAATCGTAGGAGATGCTTCAAAAAGCTGATCTTAATAAATCTTTTCAAACTTATACTGAAGCTATCCAGTTTCGGGCAATTTTCTTCGGGGAGCAAGTTTGTACAAGTCTTACCGTTATCCACAGCAAACTATCTCCAAAGATTTTGCTACTCTCGCCCGCATTGCAATCCAGCCCTATGCCGGGATGGTTATTGCTTCAACTATCTTGTGCCTATGGCTGTGTAGCCTCGTTTTTCTACTCTCGATCGACCTAGGTTCAATCCCTCACGTTTGGATAATCCCCGCCATTCTTGGTCGGACTTTTATCCACACAGGTTTATTTATCATTGCTCATGATGCCATTCACGGCACGGTCATGCCTCGGCATCGGCAGGTCAATGACTGGGTTGGGGTGATCGCCATCGGTCTCTACGCCCTTCTGCCTTACAAAAAGTATTTTCTCAAGCATTGGGAACATCATGGTCAGCCTGGACAGGTCGGCGACCCAGATTTTCATGACGGCATCCACAGCGGTATATTTGCCTGGTACTTCAAGTTCATGAATGGGTATTTAGACGCTCGACAAAAGTGGGTTTTGCTAATCGGCATGACCGTTATTTTTCACGGTCTGCGATTAGGGCTGCATATTTCTGGCATCAGCCTAGTGCTATTTTGGGTGTTGCCGATCGTCCTTAGCTCCATGCAGCTCTTTGTGTTTGGCACCTATCTGCCCCACCGAGAACAGGCGGAAGGGCACGACAATCCCCATCATGCGGTGAGCAGCGACTATCCTGCCTTTTGGTCGTTTTTGACTTGCTACCATTTCGGCTACCACTGGGAACACCACGAATATCCCCATCTGCCCTGGTACAAACTGCCATCAGCCCGGAGCGATCGCTGAGCATCACCCTTACGAATCTTTGCAGAATCTTTGCAAAATCTTTGAAATCAGCCTCAGTGTTTTCATTTGCTTTATTTTGCTTGGCTTTCAGTGGATTTTCTCTGAAGGTTCGGTTAGCTTGATGGGTGATATGTTGGCTCTGTGCGACCCGTACAAGCCGACCCCCTTCCAGAAATTCCTAAACCGGGAGAATTTTGATGCGGATTGCGATCGTTGGGTGCGGCTTTGTCGCAGATTATTACCTCAAAACTCTGCCCAATCATCCTGAGCTAAAGTTGGTCGGCGTAATGGATCGTGTGAGCGATCGCGCCACCAAATTTGCGGCGCATTACTCCATTTCAAAGATTTACTCAACGCTAAACGAGCTTTTAGCAGATTCAAGTGTCGAGATTGTCCTAAATTTGACCAATCCCAGAAGCCACTATGAGGTTTCCAAAGCCTGTCTAGAGGCGGGTAAGCACGTTTACTCCGAGAAGCCGTTTGCGATGGAAATGGCGCAAGCTGAAGATCTGGTCAACATTGCTGAGCGGCAAGGTTTGTATTTCTCTTCAGCTCCCTGCAATGTCCTCAGTGAGACTGCCCAAACCGTCTGGAAAGCGCTAAGAGAGCAGCAAATTGGCAAGGTGCGGCTAGTGTATGCCGAGATGGATGACGGGCTAGTTCACAAGATGCCTTACCAGAAATGGGTAAGCGAGTCGGGAACGCCCTGGCCCTATAAAGATGAGTTTGAGGTGGGCTGCACTCTGGAACACGCGGGCTATTACACCACCTGGCTGACGGCATTTTTTGGTCCGGCGGAGTCTGTCACTGCCTTTTCATCCTGCCTTGTATCTGACAAGCAAACCGACGTGCCCCTAGACGTGAATGCCCCCGATTTCTCGGTAGCCTGCATCAAGTTTGTGTCGGGTGTTGTGGCTCGGCTCACCTGCGGCATTATTGCACCGCATGACCACGAGCTAAAAATCATTGGTGATGACGGCATTTTATCGATTGACGACTGCTGGTACTACGGTGCGCCCGTCCATATTCAGCGGATGATTAAAATTCGCCGTAAGGTTTTCATGAATCCCTTAAAGCGGCGCTATCCACTAGTGAAAAAGCCAACGGGTCGCTTTAACAAAGGCTCCCAGCAAATGGACTTTGCGCGGGGTGTCGCTGAGATGGCAGCCGCGATCCGAGAACAGCGTCCTTGCCGTCTTTCGACTCAATTCTCTCTGCACAATAATGAAATCGTGCTAGCAATTCAGAATGCGCTAGAAACGAATGCACCTCACAAGATGACTACCACCTTTGAGGCGATCGACCCGATGCCTTGGGCAAAGCCATAACGAATCTACGCCCTTGAGGGTACAGCCGTTATCAACCAAGAAGGGTTGCGATCGCCTTCACCAACTCTTCTGGCTCCACTGGCTTAGAGATATGGCGCTGAAAACCGGCTCTTAGGGTCTGCTGCCGATCAGATTCACTGGCATAGGCAGTTAGGGCGATCGCTAAAATCTGCCCGCCCTGCTCTGGGCTGAGCGCCCGAATCTGACGAATTAAGCTGTAGCCATTCATTTCTGGCATCCCAATGTCGCTTAAGAGAACATCAGGTGATGACTGAAGGAGGGTTGCGAGGGCAGCAGCGGCTGAAGCGACAGGCGTTACCCTAGCTCCCTGCTGCTCTAAGATAAATGTGATTAGCTCTCGTGTATCTGCCTCATCATCCACCACCAGAATTTTTACGTCCTGTAGGCTTAACGGGTAAGGGGATTGCCTGTTAATTTGGCTGCTAGGATAGGTCGTCAGCAGGTCTGTTCTCAGGGGTAATCGAACTGTGAACGTAGAGCCTGCCCCCTCCCCCTGACTTTCGACCAGGACAACACCGCCATGCAGCTCAACAATCTGCCGCACGATCGCCAACCCTAACCCTAAGCCGCCAAACTGGCGGGTAATCGTGCTATCTGCCTGTCGAAAGGTGTCAAACACAAAAGGAAGAAATTCAGGACTAATGCCCTTGCCTGTATCCCTGATGGTGAGCTGAGCCTCTGTATCTTGGTACTCCAGCTTGATATAAATCTCTCCTCCCGGAGGCGTAAACTTTACAGCATTGGTGAGGAGGTTCCACACGACTTGCTGTAATCGATTGGCATCTCCCATCAGGCAATGCGTCGCTGCCTCTAACTCAGTGTGAATCTGAATGGACTTTGCCTCTGCTGCCAACCGTACTGTTTCTTTCGCAGCTTCAATAGTTGTAGCCAGATCGATCGAACTTGTTTTAAGGCTAAGCTTGCCTTGCAAAATTCCTGAAATATCGAGTAGGTCTTCAATCAGCTGCGCCTGCAATTTGGCGTTGCGTTCGATCGTTTCCAAAGCGATCGCTGTTTTCTGCTGATTCAACTTGCCATTTTGCAGCAGCTTAACCCAGCCCAGAATAGGATTTAAGGGAGTCCGCAGCTCATGGGAGAGTACCGCCAGAAATTCATCTTTAATCCGATTGGCTCTCTCAGCCTGTTCCCGAGAAAATCGTTCGCGCTCTAAGAGCTGCTCTCGTTCAGCCTCAATGCGCTTGCGATCGGTAATATCTCGGCAAATTGCCTGCACTGTCGGTACACCATTTAAGGTAAACAGCGTCGCGCTGACCTCAATAGGCATGGATTCTCCAGCTTTCGTGCGGTGAACTGATTCCACCACAATATGGTTCTCAACCTGTAGGCGATTGATATTAGCCTGGGGCGAAACCTGAGCAGGGTCAATAATGTCCGTTATGGACAGAGTGAGCAACTCTTGCCGGGTATAGCCCAAGCGTTGACAGGCTTTTTCATTCACTTCAATCAATTGTCCAGGCTGATGGTCGGCAGTCAAAGAGTAGACTAGTACCCAGTCTTCCATGCCGTTGAACAAGGTGATAAAGCGTTCTTCACGCTGTTGCAGCCCTGTCTCAACTGCTTGGCGATCGCAGATTTCCTGCTGTAGCTGCTGATTGGCTCTCACTAGATCGGCAGTGCGCTCCTGCACCCGCTGTTCTAGCTGACTTTGGACATATCTCAGCTCGGTCTCAATTTGCAGCCGCTGTTGAATTTGAGTATGCAACTCTTGATTTGCCTGCTCTAACTGCGCGGGACTTGGCAAAGCTAGCGCCAAAGGCACAAGCGAAACCAGATTAGAGGCAGTGATTAGGGAAACGATCGCCGTCACGGCTTTAACGATACCCGATAGCCAATAGGTCGGATGCCAGAGCGTCCAAATCTCTAAAACGTGAGTTGTGCCACAGGATACAATAAAAGCGGCAAACAGCAGAAATATCCACGAGAACGGTAGATCTTGCCGTTTACGGACGAGATAGAACAGCATCAGTGGAATCGAGTAGTAGGCAAAGGCGATTAAACCATCGGCAACCACATGTAGCCAGACTAAACTAGGTTTCCAAAGATAGCAGTGTCCATGGGGAATGAAAGAATCTGTAAGAAAAAGGTTTCTCAGAATGTCGTTCATAGAGGTGGTCGTTCACAGGTGTTGTCAGAAGAGTTGTTTGACCTGTCTTCTCAGTTCTTCTACCACTTGCCTGACACTCAAAGGCGTCACTTCCCAATCTGCTTGAGAGAGCTGCTCAATGGAATCGGCTAGAGTTAAGGGTTCTTTCATGTCTGTTACGGTAGCAGATTAGGCTTGAGTTTTCTACTGTCACTTCTCAAACCCCTGAACGACCACATTTTTTGGAAGCCTTGCTCCGCAGGGCTTCTAAAAAATTAACCCAAACTCGACTAAACGCGAAGCGCTGTAAGTCATGGCTTAACTAAGCGAATGCCATGACGATCGCTATCTCTCAAAAAGATCCCCCGCTTGAAACCCAGCATCATCTCTGGCAAGGTAACGATCTCAGAGGGAATCGCTGGGAAATGTTTGGTTAGTTGCTGAACTACTGTAGCTACATCTTTCACCACAAACGTAGTTTGCCAATGAAATAAATCATTAGCTTGTATATTCGTTGGGGTCGATCGCCCCTTGCCAGGAGACAAATACTCCAATAGCTCAATACCTATCCCTGCCGGGGGTTTCAAGCTGCTGACTTGCACTTTGGTGCCTTGTATCCCACTTAGATTTTCCTGCTCGATACCCATATTTTCACTTTGCGATTTTAGCTTTAGCCCTAAACAGTCCCGATAGAATTGCAAACTTATTTCCGTGTTGAAAACTACGATCGCTGTATGATCAATCCCCAAAAATAATCGATCGGTCTGCTGCCATCTAGCATCCCCTTTGCCTAGCGGGAAATTGATTAGCTCTAGGTTATGACCATCTGGATCTTTGAAGTAAAATGCCTTAACGCCACCCGATGCAGGATTAAACTCAGGAATAGTTTGGGGGGCGATCGAGATAGGGTGAACCTGATATTCACGTAAGCTCTTGTAAGCCAGGTCAATATCGCTAACAACGATCGCCAGATGTTGAAACCATTGGTCATTACTGCGCGAATCCGTAGGTATGGGTCTCCCTTTTGGATTGAGGTATTCGGTTAGCTCAACGATCTCGTCACCTAGTTGCAGTCGTACAATCCGCATTCGCAGATTGGCAAAACCTAAAAGGCGATCGTATTCACTGCCGGAAATCTCGACATCAGAGATTTTTTTGAAAGTTAGAACAGTGGTGTAGAAGTCTAGCGATCGCTCCATGTCAGCAACCGTGATGCCGACCCCTTCGACTGCGGTGTGTATCTGACTCATGTGCTGGAAACCTGACCGCCTGTGACTTCCAGGATTGCCCCTGTGGTAAAGCTGCTGTCTTCAGAGGCGAAATAGACATAGGTTGGGGCAAGTTCTTCAGGTTGTCCAGCCCGCTGCATCGCGTTATCCACATCGAAGTTATCGACCTGTTCTTCAGTCATTGTTGCCGGAATATTGGGTGTCCAGACGGGTCCAGGTGCTACAGCATTAACACGAATCTTGCGTTCTGCCAGATTTTGTGCAAGCGCTTTTGTAAACGCATTGACTGCACCCTTACTGGTGGAATAATCAACCAAAAACTCCTTACCAATCAAGCCCAAAATACTGCTGGTATTGATGATGGAATCGCCTTCTTTTAGATGTGGCAAAGCCGCTTTGACCATATAGAAGTAGCCAAAAATATTGGTTTCCAAAGTGAGGCGAAACTGTTCTTCAGAGAGGTCTTCAAGTTTGAATTGCACCATTTGATAGGCTGCGTTATTAACCAAGATATCTAGGTGTCCAAACTTTTCGATCGTCTTTTGAACGGCTGCATAACACTGCTTAGAATCACGCACGTCTGATTGAATCTTGAGGCACTGCTGTCCCTTTTCTTCTACTTTAGATTGGGTGATACTAGCATCATCATCATGGACGTTGTAGAGAATTGCAACGTCTGCTCCTTCCATTGCATAGGCGATCGCCACAGCCCGACCGATGCCAGAATCTCCTCCGGTAATTAAGGCAACTTTGCCTTTAAGTTTTCCGGCAGCTCGATAGTTTGACAGGTCACTATCGGGT
>CASBQM010000330.1 GCA_949127645.1 Synechococcales cyanobacterium PMM_0036 | reverse complement strand
CTATGTTGTAACTGTAGTTGAAGCACTGCGTTGCCACTGTGTTGGGGCGCTGTGTTGGTGGGATGTGCCGATGGATTCTGGAGTGCTGGTGTAGTGGGCGTGGTGTTTTACTAAAAAATTTTCGCAAGTCCAAAAGGGTTTTCTCTTCCTTCACAGGGACCAGCGACTGCGAAGCCGTATCATTGCGCTTTGGTTCAGCAGAACTGTCTCTTTTCCCGTGGATGTTTACAAACAAGCTCAATTCTTGTCGTATTATCTCCCGGAACTGCTGCAGATGGACGTCCAATATCTGCAGCAGTGTTGCGAGCACTACGACGCCATCGTCAATGAAAAACTGGAAGCCGGATTCACCAATGACACGGCACGTGACCGGATCGCGAGAAACCTGAGCGTCTTCTACAGCTTGGGCGAACATGTATGTAACATGAACGAAATTCTCCTCGCAGTTGCATAGTTGCGTCAATACGTCGTAACTCAGTCTATAGTATGTCTCATTTTACGCTTAGGCATCAAGGATTCTCGCTCCTTTCCTCGACTTCCGGCAGCTGGCCGAAATGCACCAGTCTGTCCTGGCCATACCGTCTGCGGTTGCTCACCAATCCGCGGACTGCAGACCAGTGTCGGAGAAAAAAAAAGGCTCGATGTTTCATGATGTGGAATCCTTCATTTCGGACGTGCTGCAGTACGCACTGGCCCATGAGAAGGAAACGGTAATTTTCGTTTGAAAAGAACAGCACAAAACGGATGTTTGCCAGCACATCCATCACTGATAAACACTTTGACCTACCACTCGAACATTTTCCGTTAATATTGCAGTGGTACGAGTACGTGCGGTGGAATTTTGCCTCCAACAAAACCAGCGCCCTGGCTGTCCGAAACGTAGCGTTCGACCTTCTCGACTTTCCTTGCGCTGGACGTTTGGTGGATATTCACCAGTACCTGAAGACGGAGCCTGGTTGGGGCATGCCTGAAACGCAGTCAGTGCAATTCCGAGTTCCGAAGACGGCTACGAACGCCAGCGGTCAGAAAAAAGTCAAGTCTACAGTTTTCTTCACGGACACGTTAGGTTCGGTGCTGAAGAGGAAACTTGAGTTTGTGGGTAAGCCATTCAGCGACTCCCAGAAAGCCTCCAGGTTATACTTCGATGCGGTTCACAATTGTATACTTTACGAGGCTCAATACGTTCAACTCAGACCAGTACTAGTGAAAAACAGTTCGTCATTTGACTGGGTTGGTCACGATTATGTGGTTTTGTTAATATGTTTGCAGATTAGTGTTCCGTTGATATTATTTTTGGTGCACATAATTACTACCACGTAATATTATGTTTTTCTTCGTTTTTGTTTATAGACAACGTTGCCCGCGAAGCAGGAAGCAAGAAAAACTGGTTTCCGGCTGCTGCGGCAAAACTGGTAGAAATGTTCGACAATTCTACCAGAACACCCACTGCTGAGGAAATGAAAGTCGCTGTTTCTGACGCACTGGCCAATATCCGGGAGCCTGCAGTGGACCTTGTGTGTGCCAATGCCGGCATCCCAGCTGGACCGGTCCTGCCCGCGGAAAACGTGGTAGGGCGTGACGACCACGAAAAGGGATTGGCGTCGGTTGGCGTTATGCAGTGGAAGCAGCCCACGCCGCCTCCATCGGACGTTTTCGCGGTTTGGTTTGCTGCGAAGGGGAAAGCCGAGACTGCGACGAAGCTCGAAGGCCTCCATATGCCGCACAACGACAAGTGCGTCTATGAGATGGCCAAAGCTTTTTGGGATTCATTGGGGCCCAGCAATAAACGGGTGGGTTGCACAGTGGTGGCAAGCTATCGGTGCGAAACACCTTGTAAAACGAATTTTTCGCGAGTGCAGCGCACTGCAGTAGGGTTTCTGTGAACTCGATTCGATGTGTATTCAACTTATCTTGAATGGTTATAGTTTAAACGTTTGGAACTACATCTGATCTTATTTTTTTCTTCGAGGTGTCGATCAGAACAAATTGTCCTGTAGCTACTCGACGTAGTTTGAATGCCGAAATGTCCAGAACTAACCATGCACAACGACGTTGCAGGATTTGCTCATCAGTTCCCTCGACTTTGGCGCGGAAACAGCCCCCAAGGACTCTGCGAAAGACGAAAAGAACACGAAACATGTTGACGGTGACGAGCGTAAGTTGCATCGTACCGTGGCTCAGACTTTCCCAAAACCAGGATTCGTACTAACTAGTAACGACTAGTAAAGACACGTTCTTGACGTGATTCACTGTCTTATAGGACGTGGTGGCTTGCTGACGGACAAGACGTCGCTTCGCGATGAAGACGCCAGTCACGTCGATATGGGCGAGGATAATGCGTCGAGCGAGACCTCCGGCAAGTGTTCGGGCCTTGTAAAATCGTCAACGTTAATGCGGACCAGGTTGTTTCGCCCTTGCTCAACTGACAGTTAACTGAATCAAACAAACAGTAATTGAATTCATTTGCCAGATCATTTCATGCGCAGTTTTGGCGAGTTACGGGTCAGGCG
>CASBQM010000329.1 GCA_949127645.1 Synechococcales cyanobacterium PMM_0036 | reverse complement strand
GCATATAGGGGGTGCAGGTTTGGCAAGAGGTTATCTGAATCGACCGGAACTAACAGCGCAGAAATTTATCTCGAATCCTTTGACCGATCGCCCCTCAGCCTATCTCTACAAAACGGGAGATTTGGCGCGTTATCAACCAAATGGAAATGTTGAGTATTTGGGGCGAATCGATAATCAAGTCAAAATTCGGGGTTTCCGCATCGAACTGGGGGAAATAGAAACTATACTGTCACAACATCCCGATGTCAAGCAGGCAGTAGTTATCGCTAAGGAATACCAGCCAGGAGAGCTACGGCTAGTAGCATATATTGTCCCAGTATCAGAACCAGCTATCGGTGCTAAAGAACTGCGCCGTTTCCTGCAACAGCAGCTACCCGATTACATGGTACCATTTATCTTCGTGGCTCTAGAAGCTCTGCCTCTGACAGCCAATGGGAAAATCGATCGCCGCGCCCTACCAGCACCAGAGGTAGTCCCACAAGAACAATTTGTTGCTCCCCGCGATGACTTAGAACTGCAACTAGCAAAAATTTGGGAAGCAGTTTTAGGAATTAAATCTATCGGAATGAAAGATAACTTTTTCGACTTGGGAGGAAATTCTCTGCTAACCGTCCGTCTGGTTGCTGAAATTGAAAATAATTTTCACCAAAAATTGCCTGTAGCTGCTCTATTTCAGTTAAGTACAATTGAAGAACTCGCTAGCGTTATTAGACTAAAAACAGCAGAAGTGACACCTTCTATAGGTGAAACTCACTTCCAAGAAGAAGCAATTAGCACTTTGCCTGAAAAACCTGCTAAACTTTCTTTAGAAGACTATCGTACATTATTAACGGTTGTAGCAGGTCGCCCAGGGAAAAGGCTCAGACCTAATTCCTTAATGGTTGCCTTAAATCCTCAGGGTACCAAGCCACCTTTGTTTTTTTGTGCTAATAGTTTTAAAGAAAGCGATATGCTTGCTAAATATTTGGGTAAGGAGCAACCTATTTATTTGCTAGAATCAGGCTGGATTTTGAAAGAATTTTCACAAGAAAAAGCTCAAGCAATAGCCGAATACCATATTAAAGATATTCTTACTGTTTCCCCTGAGGGACCGTATTTATTGGCAGGTTATTCTTGGGGAGGTACTGTAATGTTTGAAGTTGCTCAAATCCTGAAAGCACGGGATAAAAAAATCGACCTTTTAGGATCATTAGATAAATCTGGATATGGCTCTCAACCAAGTTATAAATTTTATAAAAATAAGATTGAGCCAATAATCACTATTTTTTATAATCATTACCAACAACTATCTCATTTAGCTTGGAATGACAAATTGAAATATATGGCTGAAGTAACTAAACGTTTGGTGGTAAACCCCTTTCATGTACGTTTACAAGGTTTAAATGCCGTGGATAGAATAAATCTAAAAAAAAGCCTAGTCGATCCTGAAGTAAGCGAAGCACAAAACTTCAAAGAAAAATGCCTCGATCAAGTTGATTTATTTTTAGCTAGCGAGCAGCCTTTACCCAGAAAAATCAGTCATTTAATCTTTACTCATGCTGGTTGGGATAGAGGTATTGTGAATGAATTAAAGATCCATCGAGTTCCTGGAAATCACTATACTATACTCGAAGAACCTCATGTAAAGGTGCTAGCAGAGAAATTAGAAGCTTGCATAAATATAGCTGTAGCAAAGCGCAACTAAAAGATGCTAAAAAATTACCTATTGTCTAATTAGCGATAACTACTATTATCCAAGTTAAAGGGGAAATATAATGAATTTAGTATATAGGTCGATCAAAAAAATCTCACGAACGCTGACACGTTTATCCTTTTTATCCATTATTCAACAAAGTAAAGATTTACAGGCTAAGGTTGAAACATTAAGAAATTCTCAGCAAGCTTACTCTTACACGGAACATCCCAAGCTTTCAATAATAGTGCAGTTTTTTAATAAAAGGCATAATATTAGCAAAATAATTGAGAGTCTTCGTTTAACTTCGGCTGAAGAAATTATTGTTATTGATGATGGTTCTGTAGATGACTCTTATGAAGATTGGATAAAATATCTAGATAGACCAAATGACTTTTTGCTTCGTTGTAATGACTTGTTTGAAGTCAGAACCTACGACAGAGCGATCGGGATGGCTAGAGGAGAATTTATTTGTTTGTTACAAGATGATGATATTCCGCCACCCAACAATATTTGGATCGAGCAAGCACTTACTTTATTTGATACTTTTCCGGAGTTAATAATGCTGGGTGGCAGGGATGGAATGGATATCCTAATGCCCGAACCAGTGGATAAGAATAAAGAACAAGAATATTATAGGTGCATTGGAGACATTCTAGAATGGCCAGGAGTCCATAAAGTTCGTCCTTATGGGTCTCCTCGTTATCTAGAACCTATTTCTGGCATTTCGTTCATGTTTGCAATGACCGTTAACAGAGCGCCTACATTTTTAAGAAAGAGACAGTTTCTAGAAATAGGTGGAATAAATCAAAATTATGCTCCTTTTCAATTAGACGATGATGATGCCTCTGTCAGGACTTGGTTAGCAGGATACAAAGTTGGTTTTTACAATTCTTCATTTATTAGAAACTTTGATGTTGGGGGTATGACCCTGTTTAATAGCGATAGAAGAAGAAAGCAAGTAATTGCCAATGCTAAAAAATTGTATACCGATTACTCGAAATACATTAAAAGTAACTACTTACAAAATCTTGTCGATACTGCAAATAGTTGCTTAATTCTTAAGGAATAATACTAAATTTGGTCAGGCTCTTCAGTTAAGTTAAAGCGATTTAGCATTACCAAGCAGATAATAGTTACCTGGCAAATGTACTATTTCCAAATTATGCCAGCTAATTCCATACTGAGCATTTTTCCAGGTATTAAAAAATTCAAAGTTATTTATCTCTCGGAACTGGTGCTGATAACCAATAAGAAAAGCCTTAAACTGAGAGGTAAAGGATAATATATAATCTCTCAATGAGAGAGGTACTTCACTTATTGACCAAGTAGCAATGAACATAGTTGCACTGGGATCGACGTAATTCTCAAGTAAGACTCTAAGTTGTTCTAAATCAGATACGCAAACTACTCCGCTTTCTGCGTTCTTGAATGACTCAACCGAGTGAAGCTCCACACCAATAGATTTTAGAAAAAATTGCTGTAATGCTTGAAACCCCGGAAGATCATAAATCACGTATTTTCCTTTAAAATTCATATTAAAACACAACCTACACATACTGCCGTAACCGCCACCGAATTCAAATATAAACCGGAATTTATCAACATTTGTTCCTGTTTTTTCCTCAAACTGTGCCAAGTGATAAGCATGATGTATTAGATTTCCACTGCTGCGCCTATGTGTCCAATATGGTGTAGGGTGCCCTATGGGAGACTCTATAGTCACTTTATACCACCGAGACTTCCAATCTGGAAGATTTTTGAGATACGCTATTTCCGGTCTAAGGTATGCCGCGTTACCTACAACCATAGGTACCATAAAATCCCAGCGTAAAAACTCTCTAGGATCGTCATTGAGTATTTTTTCCCTTAAAACATTCATGTTGTCGAACCATTGCTGCTCAGAAGGTGAATCAGATGTGCTTGGCAGAGCTGGTAGATTGCGAAATGCAGTCCTGAGTTCTTCAACTAATTCTTTTTGTCTGTCTGTTGGTGACGTTAGTGGTCTGTCGATGACCGCTAGCACTAATTTCCAAAATACTTCTCTTAAAAAATTTTTCATCAGCTTAAATCCAGTTTGTAGTAGACGTTTGTGTGCCTCCAAGATGGAGATCGAAGCTCTCGAAAGGCTAAATTATAAGCCTTACGCCTGCGTAGCAATTGAGCCAAACGTCCTATCTGACCTTCTATTAACAGAACTTCCCGATCATATGCTTGCCCAGAGTACCATAGCGAAAGCAATTTACCAGATCGAAACAGCATAGCTTTCAGCAATGCCAGAGTTTGCCACTGCCAAGTTTGTCTCAGCCTTTCTTTCAATGTCATAGGAGAGGGGTGGAAAGCCCAAAAGTAAGGCTCAAGTCCCACAGAAGAAGCTCCACCTCCCCGATGTAAGCGACGTAAGTAACTCCATTGCAGGCGAGACGCTGGCAAAAAATGGTATAACCGTAAACGTGGCTCGTACCACAAACGCCATCCCGCCAACCGCATAGCAAAACACAATTCCCCGTCCCCACCAGAACTTAGTGACGTTCCCTTACGATCCTCATTTACTAAGCGAAACCCGTTGTTGACTAGGTGCAACCACACGGCTTTACGAATTGTTAATCCTGCTCCCCACAGATAACCCCTTGTAAATGTAACATCCCCCGCTTCCTCTCCCTGATCTCCAACAGCAAAGCTTGCCCGATACTCTTCAAACCACTCAGGCGGCTCGATTTCGCAAACCGCTTCACTCACTCCCCCGCAAGCGCCGACATCGGGATTATCGGACATAATCTCTGCTACCAACTGCACCCACTCCGGGCAAACCCAATTGTCGTCATCAACAAAGCTGACAATTTCATACTTGGCTTCTGCCAAACCTCGGTAACGAGCATGACTGAGTCCTAACTCAGGTTCGCAGATAACCCGCAAAGAAGCTGGCGCGTCAGGAGGCCATAACTCTAATGCTACTTGCGATGTGGTATCAGTCGAAGCATTATCAACCACAATCACTTCCCATAGCAGTTTCTCTTTAACTTGCTGGGCAGCTAAATGAGCCAGGGTTACAGGCAACCGCTGGGCACTGTTATAGCAGCAGATGACGATACTAACTCCTAATAACATCTCATCCTACCTTTATTCAGCCAGAGCAGATTATCAATATGCCCACCAATTTTCCACGTACCACTGGCAAGCGCTTCGCCAATAGTTTTAGATACACCTTCAAAGTAAATGCAATCGTGGAAAGCCAGTATTCCATCTTCGGCAATCCAGGGTGCGGTTTTTTCGTAATCGTTCTTTACAGCTGCATAACTGTGATCGCCATCAATGAAAACAAAATTTAATGGGTATACAATATCTGAAGCAACCAGGTCTTTACTATTTTTCCGAATTGGAGTTATATACTTGGCAACTCCGCTGGTATTTCTTTGAAATTCGCTATAAGTATCCATTTCTCCTTCCGGCATCGTTTGATTCTCCCACGTATCGACGCAGAATAAATGTCCATTCTGCACTGCAAGCGCAGCAGCTATGTAGCAAGTAGAAGCACCTAAGTAGGAACCTATCTCTAAAACCTTGGCAAGTGGCTTCAGACTTTTAGTTAACTTGTATAAAGTATTTAATTCACCAGCGCTCATGTGTGTAGGTATATATTGGGCGCAGTGAATCGATACTTTCTGTAATTGCCTATAGTAAAATAAATTTGCCAACTTATCTGACATGAGTCGTGTATGCCAAGCCAGATTAAACATAATCTTAGATTGTAAATCTATACTTTCCAATCTCTACTCCTTTTAAGATTAAGTTATAGCTCGTTCTTTTGCATCTGATAATTGCCAATCCCCTCTAATCAAAACTGGCCCGACTCCACTTCCCAAACTACCAGTTCCATAAAAATTGCCCGCTTCAACTTCAATATATCCAATGTATCCTTGAGGCCAATCAAGTTCTATACTATTAGATACAGCCCTAGCACTTATTAAATATCTGCCATTGGAAAATGGAAAATCTCTGATAAGGCACTTAAATTTTCCTTTTTCAGGCAACTCGTCAAAGGTGGTTCCTACATAATCGCTGTAGAGAATAGTAAGTACTTCCCCCAGACAATTGTGGATTGCCAAGCCGATACTAACATCATTCAGAGGTTTGGTAGTGGTTAATTCGTATTGTAATACTAAAACTATATCCTCCCCACTGGCTGCAGATACTATTGGCTCATGGCAGCTATTTTCTATGTAAAAATCAGTAATTTTTAGTTCTTTCGTTCCCGAACGTCGCATTTCGGCAATTTTGACGTTCTTCGTATATTCTTCTAAATCTTTT
>CASBQM010000328.1 GCA_949127645.1 Synechococcales cyanobacterium PMM_0036 | reverse complement strand
GTCAATCAGCGTCATTTTGCGGGAGCGATCGCCATTGTACATACCCCGGATTTGCGGAATTGTCACGTGCGATTCATCGATGACCAGCAGCCAGTCTTTGGGAAAGTAGTCTAGCAGACACTCCGGAGGGGTTCCGGCGACTCGTCCTGTCAGGTGCCGCGCATAGTTTTCCACGCCATTGCAATAGCCAACTTCCCGCAGCATTTCCAAATCATATCGAGTGCGCTGCTCTAGTCTCTGCGCCTCCAGCAGCTTGTTCTCTTTCTCTAGAAAAACAAGCTGGTCTTTTAGCTCTTGCTCAATCTCGTTACAGGCTTCCTCTAGCCGATCTTCTGGCGTAACGAAGTGGCGCGCCGGATAGACATTTAGCGCATCCATGCTTTGCAGCGTTTCGCCTGTAATCGGATCGATGTAGCGAATTGCCTCAATTTCATCCCCAAAAAACTCGATGCGGATCAGCCGATCTTCGTATGCCGGTCCAATCTCTAGCACATCTCCCTTGACCCGAAATCGACCGCGCCCTACGTCCAAATCGTTCCGCTCGTACTGCACCGAAGACAGGTCGCGCAACACCTGCCGCTGATCTAGCTCCATGCCTACTCGAAAAGGAATGGCAGCTTTCAAATATTCTGACGGCGTACCCAAGCCGTAAATGCAGCTAATAGACGCGACGACAATCACATCTTTACGCTCAAACAGCGATCGCGTTGCCGAGTGCCGCAGCATATCAATTTCTTCATTGATTGAAGCCGTCTTAGCAATGTAGGTATCCGTCACCGGAATGTAGGCTTCCGGCTGATAATAGTCGTAGTAACTGATGAAATACTCAACGGCATTATCGGGAAAAAATTCTCGTAGCTCGTTGCAGAGCTGCGCGGCAAGCGTCTTATTATGTGCCAGAATCAGGGTCGATTTGCCTACATTCTGAATCACGCGAGCGGCAGTATGGGTTTTGCCCGTGCCCGTTGCTCCTAACAGGGTTTGATATCGCTCTTCTGCATTCAAGCCTTTCGTCAAGTAGGCGATCGCTTTAGGCTGATCGCCCATGGGTTCAAACGGAGCCTGGATATGGAACTCTGTCATGGTTGCGCCTCAAGAGTCATCAAGCTACAGTCTTGCTGTCTATAGTTCTTATAATGACGGATTTATCTAAACTTGTCGGGAGAATTCTGGGTTGGGGGATGAGGGGAAAAGATTTGTCAGTCAAGCAGGATATGCGATAGTTAGGGCGATCGCCTTATTCTCTAACTCACCTCTCTAACTCACCGTTCTGGTTTACCTTCGCAGCTCAGCCGTGCAAATTCTCTTAGTTGACGATGAAGTGGCGCTAACCGAACCCCTCAGCCGTATTCTGCGAAAACAGGGCTATGGGGTCGATGTTGTGCATGATGGGCTAGAGGGCAGTCGGCTAGCAGCACAGGGACAGTATGACCTGCTGATCTTGGACTGGATGCTGCCCCAAAAAACCGGGCTAGAGATTTGTCAAGAACTGCGATCGCAGGGCGACACCACGCCCGTCCTATTTCTCACGGCAAAAGATATGCTGGACGATCGCGTTTCAGGACTAGATGCTGGAGCCGATGACTACCTAATCAAGCCTTTTGAGCTACGCGAACTGTTGGCACGGGTGCGGGCGCTGCTCCGTCGTCCGCCCACGCTAGAGACACCCCCACAACGTCTGCGAGTCGAAGATCTGGAGTTAAATCTAGAAAATCAGCTTGCGGCTCGCCAAGGACGGGCGATCGACTTATCTGAAAAAGAGGCAACGCTGCTTGCCTATTTTATGCAGCATCCTAATCAGCTCCTCACCCATGAGCAAATCTACGCACAGGTCTGGGGCGAGGGTGAAAAGCCGGGTAGCAACGTGTTGGCAGCACAAGTTCGTCTATTGCGTCGCAAGATTGAAGCCGAGGGTGAAACGCCGCTGATTCATACGGTTTACGGCAAAGGCTATCGTTTTGGCGCATTTGGTGAGCTAGATTTGCCCGTCTAGATTTGCACGTAAGCTAGATCTGCCAATTAGGGTCGCCATAGGTGAATTTCTGTAGCATACCGAACAGCTAGACAGTAGAACCACTCAATTCGGCGATCGTCATTCCCTCAGGCTCCGTACGAATACTCGTGTATTTTGAGGTGAATTTCAAGACATTATAAAGAATCCAGGCAGTTAAGGATATAGCAAACCTTATCTTCATAAACATCAGGTCATCAACCGCTACAGCGATTTTTAACTACTGAACCACACTGGCTTTTGCAAGTATCTAAACATTGCTGAGTCAAGAGCCGATTCATGTAAGTGGAAAGCCTCTGTAAGCGCCAAAACTTAGGCATTTAACAGGCATCGAACCATGGATTTAGATTTTGCGGAACTAGAGCAACTGGCACAGCGAACCACTCATCCTACTCAAATGCCGGAAACTCTGCTGACTCATTCAGCAGAAGTTATCCTGTCACAGGCAGCGCTTCAGTACAAAAATGCGCCGCTAACTGAAGTCTTTGATCTGCTAGAGAGTGCCTTGGAGTCCTATACCGCTACGCCTACCTTGGCGGAGAACTTACAGGAAAGTGCGCGGCGAGAAATTGAGTTTTTCTTTTCGCTGCTACAAGAGAAATTAAATTTACTTCTACAGCAGACAAGTTCGGAACGGATGCGACGAGAGATGCAGCTTTTGTAAAAGCTATCTCTGATTCAGGTTTTTGTCGGTACCTGAAGCCTTTCGAGACACGGCAATTTTTAATGCAGTTGCTTTTTAATGCAGTTGCTTTTTAATACAAGTTGTTTTCTAATCTTAATTACTTCCCAATGCAGAATCGGCTAAAGATTTGATTGAGTACCGATTCAGTCAAGTCTTCGCCCGTAATTTCTCCCAAAGACTGGATGGCAGCGCGGAGATCAATAGTCCAGAAGTCGAGCGGCATTTGTTGCGCGATCGTCTTTTGCACCTGAGCTAGAGCCATATGGGTGCGGGTCAAAGCCGCCGACTGCCGCTGGTTGATCGCCAGATCTAAGTTAGTAGCTTCTAAATTGTTGGCTTGAACGGTTGCCAGAATTGCCTGTTCTAACTCGTCGATGCCACGATTTTGTGCCGCCGCAGTTTTGACGATCTGGCTAATGTTTAAGGATTCGATCGCCTGAGTATTTAAGAG
>CASBQM010000327.1 GCA_949127645.1 Synechococcales cyanobacterium PMM_0036 | reverse complement strand
GTAGGAGACTGCCGATGTTTGGTTTGGGCTGGCCAGAGTTAGGTCTGATTGCGATCGCTGCCGTTTTGGTATTTGGTCCTAAAAAAATTCCAGAGATAGGAAATGCTCTGGGTAAGACTTTGCGGGGATTTAAGGATGAAATGAACAAGCCCGACGAGAAAACGGCGAGGCTTGAAGAACAAGATGATGATCGAGGAAGCTAAAAGCTGGAAATCAGGAGGCATAGGGGCTACCTCCTGATTTTTCGTTCTCTTAACTGCCTGACTGGGCATAAGACTCAGCACTCACAGGAGACATACTGACGGAGCCATTGCCGTTTTCCACCATCAGGCTTTGCGGCTGGACGTTAGAGGGTAGGTTGAGGTCATCCTGCGGATTGCGGGTTTTTATAAGGTCGATCGCCCGATTGACGCTTTCAGGGAAAATCACAACGAGACTGCCCTGAGGAGCCTGATCGAGCGCTGTGTTGACTGCCTCAGTCTCATCCAGAATGGTTTCGTAGCGGTT
Source organism: Synechococcales cyanobacterium PMM_0036 (assembly GCA_949127645.1). Classification (GTDB taxonomy): domain Bacteria; phylum Cyanobacteriota; class Cyanobacteriia; order Elainellales; family Elainellaceae; genus Drouetiella. The sequence goes on along the minus strand of CASBQM010000327.1, from coordinate 4,583 downwards.
ATTTTTACCAGCCGACTCAATGCCCTCAATAATCAGTCGGGCAGCATCTCCTCTAGGGCGACCCCGATTGTCATAGTCTTCTTTAACGATGATCCGATCGAAAATTCCGGCGGAGAGCTTGCCCAGGGTAACAAAATCCTCGTCTCGCCGATCGCCAGGTCCGCCTACCACACCAATGCGATCGCCTGTCCAGTTGCGGATAAATTCACCCAGCGCCTCATAGCTGTGAGGATTGTGGGCGTAGTCTACCATGGCGTGAAACTGTCCTAGATTAAACAAATTCATCCGCCCTGGCGTTTGACCCACCGAAGCCTGGAAGGTTGCCAGTGCCGTGCGGATGTACTCAATTTTCACGCCATGAGCAAACGCTGCCAAGCTAGCTGCCAAAGCGTTTGCAATCATAAAGGGAGCGCGTCCGCCCATAGTAAGCGGCACGTTTACCGCCTGCTCAATCCGGAGAGTCCAGTCGCCCTTGAGGATAGACAGATAGCCATTTTCGTAGACAGCCGCCAGTCCGCCCTGCTGGGTGTGACTACGAATCAGCTCACTATCAGGATTCATTGAGAAATAGGCGACCTGCGCCTGTACACCCGCCGCCATTGCCGATACCAATGGATCATCCGCATTAAGGATGGCATAGCCGTTGGGTCGAGCGCTCTCTACCACAATGCTCTTGAGGTGCGCCAAGTCTTCTACCGTGTCGATGTCGCCAATCCCCAAGTGATCGGCGGCAACGTTGAGGACAACGCCAATATCGCACTGGTCGAAGCCTAGACCCGATCGCAAAATGCCGCCTCTTGCCGTTTCTAAGACAGCCACCTCTACCGTCGGATCATTCAGAATCACCTGAGCGCTTTGAGGTCCTGTGGTGTCGCCTTGTTCGACCAGATAGCCGCCGATATAGATGCCGTCTGTGGTGGTGTAGCCGACAATCTGCCCCGTCCGCTTCATGATGTGCGCCAGCAGCCGAGTCGTGGTGGTTTTGCCGTTGGTGCCTGTGATCGCCAGAATGGGAACACGGGTGGGGGTGCCCGGTGGAAATAGCATATCTAGCACGGGTTCGGCAACGTTGCGCGGAATGCCCTCGCTAGGGCAAAAGTGCATCCGGAAGCCGGGAGCCGCATTCACTTCCACAATTACGCCGTTCGTATCTCGCAGAGGTCGAGTGATATCCTCTGTGACGACATCAATTCCGGCAATATCCAGCCCCATGATTTTGCCGATTCGCTGGAATAACCAGACGTTTTCGGGGTGAACTTCGTCGGTGCGATCGATCGCAATACCGCCAGTGCTAAGGTTCGCGGTCGCCTTGAGGTAGCAGGTATCGCCTTTGCCCAGCACGGTGTCTAGAGCATAGCCTTGGCGATCGAGCAGCTCCCAAGACGTGCGATCGAGTTCGATGCGGGTGAGAATATTTTCATGTCCATCGCCCCGGCGCGGATCGCGGTTGGTTTCTTCAATCAGCTGATCGATCGTCGAGACCCCATCGCCAACGACGTGCGCCGGAACCCTTTCGGCGACCGCCACCAGCTTGCCGTTAACGACCAGCACCCGATGATCTTGCCCGGTGTAGAAGCGCTCGACAATAATGCCCTTAGACACTTCTCTAGCCGCATCGTAAGCTTCTTCCGCCAGCTCCAGATGATTGATATTGATGGTGATGCCCCGTCCATGGTTGCCGTCTAGGGGCTTAATGACGATCGGGTAGCCGCCTACATCTTCGATCGCCTGCTCCAGCTCATCCAGGTAGTGAATCACCGTCCCTCTGGGCACCGGAACGCCCGCATCCCCCAGCACTCGCTTCGTGCCTTCTTTGTCAGAAGCCAGCTCAACGCCCAGAATGCTTGTCTTGCTGCTGAGAGTTGCCTGAATCCGCTTTTGATAAACCCCATGACCCATCTGAATAATCGCTCTGGCGCTCAACTGCGACCAGGGAATGCCACGAATTTCTGCTTCTCTAACAATGCATTCTGTGCTAGGACCGAGAGAAGCCTGGGCACCAAAGTCGCGCAGGTCAGTTAGGTCTTGCTCTAGCTCTTCCAAAGAATAGCTGCCTGTACTCACAACACTTTGGCAGAGTCGAACGGCTGCCCTCGCCGCATAGCGTCCAGCCTGCTCATCCTGATATTCAAAGACCACCTGATAAACACCCGTCTCAGAGGTTTCGCGGGTGCGCCCAAAGCCGACTGGCATTCCGGCAAGCGTTTGCAGCTCTAGCGCCACATGTTCAACAACATGACCCATAAGCGTTCCTTCCTGCACTCGACTTAGGAAGCCTCCCCGCTGTCCTAACGAACAAAAATGCTCGACCAAACTGGGTAAAACCTCTGCCAACCCTGCATAAAAGTCGGGAATTTCATTGGAAAATCGCCCTGTTAGGTCTTCAAGATCGAGACGAATGACGATTAGTTTTTTGTGGCGGATGCTCCAGTAGTTGGAACCGCGCAGTGTCAGGGTTTTAAGAATTTGCATAACAACATCAGAAAGTCATAGGGCTATGGAGCAGAAAGCAGCATTTATATAGTCTTGAGCCTAGGTACACCCTAAAAAGTTCGTCATGAACTTTTTATAAATGCGGTGAGAATTTTAAGAGGGTGATCCTGTCGTTTAGCGAAGATGAATTATTAAAGCTCAGACTTAGACCCCGATAAATTGACAGGTCAGGATATCCATAGGGTATAACAGCTTGCCAAACTTTTTGGAGTCATAGGTTACTAGCCACAATTGAGCCACAATCGAGCAGTAGCGATCGCCACTACCGAAAACCCGCACATCGCGTTACGTAATCTGAATGAATCCTAATAAGCAGGCTTAGGGAGATGAAACCATCTGACGCTTGTGGAGATCATAGCGATCGCCATGACTTAAAATGTGCAGACGCAGGTTGTGAATGCTCAGCGGATCGGTATCACCAACATGGGGATAGTTCGTGTAGGAAGACTCGCCCGGATCAATAATGGTCACTGTGCCCTTGCCAATGACCTGAAAGGTGCCGTTGTTTTCAAACATAGCGCAAGTATCTTCATCAATGCCGATCGCTAGCTTATCCATATTGGAAGCCACGGCGCTCAGCAATCGCGCCATGCGATTCCGATTATGGAAGTGCTGATCAACCACCACTTCTGGAATGATACCCAAACCTATGGTCATGTCCACCAGAGAGCGATTTGGCGATTCACCGCTGCCGCCCCCTGCAATCATTTGCTGCCCCATGACGGCTGCCCCCGCGCTAGTGCCTGCCAGCGTAATTTCGCCCAATCGGGCGCGGGTGCGTACACATTCCATAATGGGTGTATCTGACAGCAGACCGCAGAGCCGGAGCTGATCCCCGCCTGTCATAAATACACCCGTGCAGTCCTCAATAAAGGCTTGCCACTCAGGATTAGAGCCATGTTCTCGTTCGCGGATGTCCACCACCTCGATCGCCTTAGCGCCCATCGCCTCAAAAATGGCAACATATCGGCTCCCGGTTGCATCTGGCTCCCTTGAGGCAGATGGAATAATGGCAATGCGGGCATCGGCTCCCCCACAGCGCTGAAAGAACGTTTGGAGAATGAGCCGTCCGTGAAGTTTGTCTTCGGCTCCGCCAATGACCATGACGGCGGTTTTTGTGATCTGGGGCATCCTTTGCTGAAGAAGTCTAGGGTCTAGTTGCAGCATGGCGTCTCCTCTGGGCGTAATTCTGGGCATAAAGTGAGTTAGACGCTCCAGTAGCCAATCGAGGGAAATGCTGCGCATATTTATGAGCTTGCCTGATCGCTAGCCTGATTACTGATAAGAGTCCTCTGGCGGTGTTCTCTGGCGATGTACTCTTGTCATTGTTTCTGGTATCCAGAGACAACATTCTACTCTTCCTTCTTCGTTTTTTCCGACAAGTAAGCTGGATAGATGTCAATTTTTTTGGATTTATTGCCCAATTGGATCAATTCTTGCCATCGCTGCTTACGTCCCACTCAGTATCTCACCTTAGGCAGACCTTTGAGTAGTGCTACGGCTTGCCAGAAAAATCTTTGGGGGAGAAGAGATAGAGATGAGGGGAAAAGTAGTTGCACATCGCGTGACTGTACGTAAGACTTAATGAGTAAAAGAATCCTTGAAGCTATGCTGACTCAGCAGTCTCCCCGTTCTGAACCGATTTGGCTGACCGTGGCTCGGCTACTGCGATGGGATAAACCTGCCGGACGGTTAATTTTGATGCTGCCTGCGCTTTGGGGAGTCGTGTTGGCAGGTCGGGGAGCGCCGCCTTTACCCCTGGTTGGCACTATCATCTTGGGAACTCTAGCCACTAGCGCGGCGGGCTGCGTGGTGAACGACCTCTGGGATCGTAATATTGATCCTCAAGTCAGCCGCACTCGCAGTCGTCCTCTGGCTTCGCGTGCCCTCTCCGTCAAAACAGGGATTGTTGTAGCGCTGATCGCCTTTGCCTGCGCTTGCGGTCTGGCAGTCTATCTCAACTTCTTTAGCTTTTGCCTTTGCGTTGCAGCCGTGCCGTTTATCGTGTTTTATCCGCTGGCAAAGCGGGTGTTTCCCATTCCGCAGTTGGTGCTGGCGATCGCCTGGGGCTTTGCTGTGCTCATTAGCTG
>CASBQM010000326.1 GCA_949127645.1 Synechococcales cyanobacterium PMM_0036 | reverse complement strand
GGGGGTAGAAACTGCTTGAGCAAAAAGAAATTGTGCATGGGCCGCCCTTCCATCTCACATAGGGCGCCATCCTTCATCAGATCATAGCGTGCGTTCAGACCGAGATTGTTTGCGCTTGGGAGGTCACGCTTGTCGATGTGCCGATAGGTGTCTTCGTTCCAGAGAATACTTCGCAAAATTGTTTTTTTCACGCAAGCACTGTAGTTAAAGAGTGTGTAGAAGAACGCCTTGAAACCGCTGTCACAGAAACTATTTATCATAGGTGTACCTGAAATCTGGATGTCAATCCGGTCAAACAGAAGATGGAAAAATCCGTTGCAAGGCGCAGCTTTGGCGTCGGTTGACGGTTTTCCGTCCGAGCCGGGCGTTTTAATTTGTTCAATTTGTGCTTTGAAGTAGAGGTATGTTTCCGAGGGATCGATGTAGAAGTCAGATTCCGGAATGTAAAATTCGATCACATCTGATGCGCCCGATGGAATCGGAGCAAAAGTAGTTGTAAAAGAATATTCAAAAGCCTTTTCCAGACGGGGGAGATTAAACAACTGCAGGCTGTCCGGAATCGATTCGATAGCCTTCGTAAGGGGGTTTCCGTGCATGGGTGGAGACGACATGATCGGGTGCTGCAAATTTTTTCCTCTAAAATAACGCTGTCAGGCTTGACTGTCGGGGGCGTGAATAATGCGGGTTCCGACGGCGTCGTGGTCCGGTCTTCGGTGTGTTTCTCCGCTGTTGGAATAGAACGGACGCCGTGGTGGATCGTTTCCGAGTTTGCCGTTTTCGGTTAGGTTTCCTGGTAGCGGTCTTTTTCGGGCCAGACCTACGCTTGCTACCTCTGGCAGACCGTGATCGTGTGCGGCGTCGCGAAGCCGTTTTTCGTGTTGGAATGTAAACTAATGGGCGAACTGAATACTGTCTGTCTCAACACAAAAAAAAAACAGGAGGCAGCAGACACTGGACAAATGGAAAGTCGAAGATGCTGCGATAAAGTATGACTGGTGTCTTTATATACCATGCAAGCAGTTCACATATCTTTGCGTCGAAAGTGCAGCAAAAAAACAGTTAGATCGTCACTTTCGATTTTGTTTTCATGCATAATTGAACTTAGTTCCATTTTCAAAGGAAATCGAGCAGCCTGGAAATCAACCGGAAAATATACGGACACGACGGGCGTAAAAATGCCGGTCCAGCTAAAACTTACAAATAGAGAAGACAAAATTCTTTGAGGTCGCCCGGCAAACGAAGACGGAATTACGCAGCTGCAGTTGACTGCTAGTGAGCGTTTGTCTTTTTCTGGAATGATGCGTGGAAGATCGGCAGAAGTGTGCATGTAAATAAGGCATACTTCCCACGTTTCATTCGGTTGCATTAGTGGTAACTGTTGGGTTACGTCCTTTCCGTATATTCCTGTTGAGGTGTGAAAGACGTAAAATCCGCGCGGTCGGTCGTCAGCGGCGCGCTCGATGTCGCCCATCTTCTCCAGCTCCAACGAGTTCCGGTTCGTAATAGCGGCGCTGGAGTCCCTTCGGGAGGCCGGTCAGTTTGTAAGTGACAATTGGGCCTTGGATCCGTACGCTCTCAACTGCATATGATTCTGCGGAAAAAGTCGCCTCGTAGCCTTTTGTAAAAATCGCTTTGTCAACAACAAGTCGGACGAGGTCGCCGGGTGAATATTTTGCAACGATTGTGCGAGAAAACTGAATTTGCCGCAGCTTAAATAATTCTCCTTGATTTTGATGTGTTATATCAGCAGGTGCTTTTCCAGCTAGAGCCGAGTGGATCTGAGTGTTGTAGGATTTTATGAACTTCGGCAACACGTCCAGCCAGTGATGCGTTCGTTGGTCGGTAAAATATTTATAAAGCTTTGTTTTTAATGTGCGTATGAAACGTTCGGCAAGTGCTGCGCCGTGTATGCTTTTGATTGTGTAAGAAATTATGCCTTGCTTAGCAAAGTACTGTTTGGTGACATGTCCGGTATACTCTGTACCTTCGTCAGACATTAGGTACTTTGGCGTGACGTTTTTGCTACCGTAGATTGACTCGAAAGCAGCAACCACATGCTGATTAGATTTGGTCTGAATTGGCCGGGCCCACGCAAAACGTGACGCACAATCGACGACAACAAGAATGTAACGCATTCCGTCATTGGCGCTTCGGTAGCGCTGAAAATCTGCCAGATCGGTTTCATGCAATTGATTGACAAACACACATGACGTTTTCAGGCGGGGAAATCGTTTTCGCACTGACTTATGGATTGCCCAAAGATTTTGAGCCTGAAGGAATTCTTGGACATTTGCCAGTGTTACTTTAACATCTGGGTATTTTTTCCTTGCTGCATGATAGATTGCCTGTTGCCCTGAATACAACGCTGGACTGTCTTTGTCGAAATAAAGTTTGCGCAAAATGTTTGTTTTAATCCGATCCAACATGGTTGGTGGAAAAAAAGGAACGCCGTGAGAAAAATGAGGTGTGAAAAACAGACCGACAATACGCACAGAAAAAAGGTTTCACAATAAAACGGAATGAACAATACTCTCGTTGCGTCTGACGTCTGCTTCTTCTTTTAAATCCCGGGTGCCGTTTCCAGGTTGCGTATCGGGCGTAGAATGTATGTGGCCTGCTCCCACCGGGAGCGCCGCGGCGGCTGTATGGTCCTCTGCAGACGGTGTCGGTGCGGCTACGGCGTGGGACTCGCTGGAGCCGTTAAAACTTGCGCCGGGAAGTAGAATCTGGACCGGAAGAGGCAAGAAGACAGATAGGCCCGAGAGGAGCTCACTCGCTTGCGGCACAGTAGTTCCGGTGACGGCGTTGCTGTCTGCAAGATCGTCTTGTTGGATCGACTCTTGCTCGCCGCTTCTCAGGAGACTCGCGGCAGAAATAATTCCGGTCACTTTGATGAGATCTTTTATGTCGGCTGCTGCGGTCTTCAAGATGGGCTGGGCTGTGCTGGGGTTATGGTGCATGTGGTAAAACTGATAAATAAAAAAAGAAATCAAAATCGTGATTAGCACTAGCTGACAGGCACTGATAAAACACTGATGAGGTTCAGAGAGTGAGGTTTCTCCGCCGGTAAAAAGATCACCTGGTTCATACCTAATTTGCATGCCAGGCATGCTGTGGCGGCGGTGACGTGTTGCTGCCGCTTTCAAGTCCCCTGTCGACGTCGTCGCTGGGGGCGACATTTGTGCGGCTGGAAAGGATTCATGCGTCGTGGACGGAGAGCCGGCGGATCCTCCGTCCTGTGCGTGCATTTCATGCACAACCTTTTCCTGATGCCCGCTTTCGTGTAGCGGGATACGTGAAATGGGGACCGACATGCTTGACACAAAACGAATTCCTCAATGTACAGATCGACGACGCGCTGAACGTCAATAGGATGCAGGTGTACGAGGAACCCACCAGTTAAACTGCGCTCGTTTATGCTGAAGCCGATGCCAAGCTTGCGCGCTATAAATTCAACCAGAACAGCCGGCAGAGTATTTAGTTCCTCGGCGATAATTCCGAGATTTGTAATAACAGTCAGATAATCGTAGTGGTACTGTGAGCGCGGGGGCGGTAAATCGTCGGCCGAAAAATGAGATAACCATACTGACCACATGAGGGGCCTTTTATGAGGGTCGTCGTCACGAGCTTTCGGGTCAATGCTAATGCGTTGCGAAAATCGCATTAAAAGGGCTAGTGATGGCGGCTCCATGGAGAGTTCCATGGTAAATGGGACAAGCGGGGTGGAGTGAATAGAAAAAACGAAAAAGGAAAAACGCAAAAGGCGGGCCGTTGGTGCGAGTGTCTACCCTGTCAACGATGGGTTCTTTGGCTGCTGTGTGTGAATCTTGGTCCGGTAATGTGTTGTTTCGGCTTCCGGCTAACACATTGCTGAGCACTATTTAACCCCGGCGGGGGATAGGGTCGCGTCGTTTGTCCGTGCCACTGTTGCACAGCAGTCACTTTGTACTGTACGTGTCTTTAAACCAACTTTCAGTCTTATAACGCCAAACAAAATGAACCAAGGCTGTCTGTACAGGGCGCGCAATGTCAAAAAAAAGAGGGAAAACTCGTTACTTTTCGAAAACAATGTACAAGACCAAGAACCGTCACAGAAGCAAAGGCACACTCATCAAAAAACAAATGGTAAGTATAAACCGAGGCAATCATCCGTGTCCTGTAAGGTGTCCAGCGTGAAGCCGCTACCACGGAGGGGAGAAGGGGACCCTGGGTGTCCGCTGGTCTGGGCCGCGGAGGCCGTGGCTGTGCTGTAAAAATAAAAGGCAAATAGTGGATGGTTAAATACCGGCCGTCAGGCGAGACAGCAGCCGCAAGACAAGAGAGAAAAAAACAACCAAGAATGCACGAAATAGTATCAGTACCTTCGGCGGCGGGGGGATCAGGACGGCACTGGGCCCGGGGCCCACCTGCGCTTCGTCGCCCACCACCGCGGTCCCGCTGTCCTGCTCGTCGGCGGGCAGGATAGCTGCGCCTTCTTCACCGTGCACGGTCACGAAGGTGGTGTTTGCGTCGTGAGAAGAGGCGTTGTCGTCGGAGCTGGAGCTGGCGGATGAGATGTGGTC
>CASBQM010000325.1 GCA_949127645.1 Synechococcales cyanobacterium PMM_0036 | reverse complement strand
CCTATATGGGCGGCGTTGCCGGTCAGTTCAAAGCCTTTATTGATGGTGCCAGCGAAATTTGGTTCGCTCAGGGCTGGAAAAACAAGATTGCAGGAGGCTTTACCCACTCAGGCTCCCTCAGCGGCGATAAGCAGGGAACGCTACTTTATCTGGCAACTAACGCCGCTCAGCATTGCATGATTTGGGTGGGATTCGGGGATTTGCCCAGCGCTTATTTTGGTAAAACAGATGGAGTGAATCGACTCGGTTCTTTCTTGGGAGTTATGGGACAAAGTGCGCCAGACATGAGCGGCAGCCCCGCAGAAATTGATCCGGGCGATCGCCTCTCCTCCGAGAAATATGGTCAGCGCATTGCTGAAGCAGTACAGCGCTGGCATTAAACCCTAGAATCCTAGAGAAATCGTTCCCAAACTCCAGCAAGAAACCATTAACAAAACTGAACAGTTGCAAGTCTTAAGTCACCCTGATAGATTCTCAGTATCAAGGGTCATAGTCTTCTATAGCAATTGTTCAGTTAAGGTTCCAGGCTTACTGTATCTGAGGAGTGCGTAACATGGTTGGGTTCTTGATTTCTATCGTCGTGATTGCGATTAGTCTGTTGATTATCTCCAAGCTGCCTTTGGGTGTTGAAATCGATAATCCCGTGATTGCCTTGATTTCTGGAGCAGTCATCGGAGCCATTAACGGCTTGGTCAGGCTGTTTCCTGCCTGGTTCAAATCCTTTGGCTCGATCGTCAGTCTAGGGCTAATTCCCTTGCTGAGTGGCGTGATTATTTTTGGTCTAACTGCTCTCCTGGTTGAGGGGTTTCGGCTACGTTGGGGAATCTGGAGCGCCATTTTGGGAGCGATCGCCCTGAGCATTGTCAATTCCATTCTCTTCTATGTCTTGGGTCAAGTGGGCTTGGTCAGAGTCTAAGAGATCGATCCTCCTAAATCCCCGGGCACCGCCTGAAGGCATTGACCCTGCCTGGATCGGTGTCCAACGGGTAATTCGCATCCAACGGGATGGCACTCGGGGTCAAAAGCCTATGAGTGAGACGATGTTCTACATCAGTTCCCTGACGTTAGAAGCCTCTGGCTTTGCCCAGCAAATCCGTCAGCATTGGCAGGTCGAAAATCGGCTGCATTGGGTTAAAGATGTCGTGTTGCAACAGGATACTGCCCCTTTAGGTGCGGCTCATGCCCCGACTAATTTTGCTATTGTCCTCACTATTGCCGTCAACTTGTTTCGAGCGAATGGCTTTGCCTCCATCACCAAAGGCATTCGCCATCTTGCCCATCATATCCATACCCTATTTTCCTTCTTTCAATAAATCAGCCCTGCCGGTGGGGGACGAAGCACTTCCCCCACACCCTCTCTGCATGAGGCTATGGATGGGCGGTAGGGGTCGCGTTGCATCGGTGGGGCGATCGGGCATACATGGGTTTGGAGAAGATATTCGGGCGTTGTGTAGGCTCAAACTTTACGATCTAAATTCTTTATGACTAAATTTTAGTACCCCAATAACAGCAAAGCGAGGTCAAATCTGATCTCGCTCGCTGAGCTAAACATTCAATTCTTTCGATACCTAAGTGTCACAGAGTAACCTAACTATAAAACCTTGGACTTACCGAACTAGTTTAGTCTTCGTCAACTCAAAAATTTGACCTGCTTGTGGTGACCTATCTCAGTAAAGCTTTAACGAGATAATATTGATATCAACTAATGGTATCAATATATTTACGCTTAGAATACTAAGAGGCAAACTTGAGATTGAGAACGGATCTAAGCTAGCTCTTTACGTCCACGGAAACTAGCGGGCTGCAACTGCCAGGGTATCTGCCTCTTCATCTTCTGGAACCCTTAGACTGGGGAACAGAAAATGATTTTCTTCAACATACTGCGCGCCAAATAATCCCTTCTCTGCCCAGAAGTATCGATCTGTGGTATGCTCATTCCGCTTCACCAGCAAAAGTGCGGGTGGCGCAATGCCCTCAGATTGAATAAACTTACGGGCAGCGGTCACGGGCTTATCTTCACCACTCTCAATGCTGTACTGAGGCACCAATTCTAGGATGCGGCGACCCTCTAATCGGCGACGACTTTTACGCTTGCGTCTTCTTGCCAACCTAACCCACCTCCTAACGTATCTATAGTTATCAAAACAGGCTCTCTGTAACCTTCGTTACAAAATCTAGACCGAGCAAAGTATACCGAGTTAAAACTTTAATTTCAACTTTATTTAAACTTTTGAAACAAAAGCCAAAGACAACTTATATTACGTAGTGTAGGCTACAAAGTCAAGCTATGGATCTCAGTGAGCAAGACCAAGCGTTTGCACAGATCATCTCAGTGCTAATTGTAAAAATTTATTGCAGATTCGATCGCTCAACTTACTGCTAAGCCACCGTTTTTAGGAGCCAGGTTAACCTACTGTGTTGATGCCCGCAAGTTCAGAATTTATTGCGCTTTGCCAGTCGCAGGTTGTCTTGCTTACCCAGGGGCTTGGAGCGAGCCTAAGCATTATTTATCTGACTGAGGAGTTAACGGAAGTCGCAGAGTCTAAAATGGTGCCTGTGGTGGCTTACCCGGAAGCTGTGGCAGGCTGGGGTGAGGAGCAAATTCTTTCTCTGCTGTCGCGGGGCAACTTGTCGTATGACAGCCACAGAGCCTACGATACCCATAGCGCTTATGACACCCATAGCGCTTATGACACCCATAGAGGTGATGCTGAAGTGCGATCGCTCCAGCCCTATGTTTCGCCGCAGATTGCTTTGTTGCCTACCCATCCCAGTGATTACCCCAGTGATTACCCCGGTGATTACTCCAGTAACTACGATCGCTATCACGACCCGCGTTCCTCAGAATGTCCTCCAGAGGCAACTGAAAGATCTTTCTCACGTCAACAGCAGGTGGTTTTGCCTATTATTCATGAGGAAGTGGTGATGGGTTTACTGGTGACAGCAAGAGCCGATCGCGCCTGGACAGATCCTGAACAAGAGCAGATTGAGCAAATTGCTAAGTCTTTGGCACTGGGGTGTGTGCTGGATCAGCGATCGCAGTGGCTCTTGCAAGATGCGCGGCAGCAGCGGCTCTTCCGCGAGCAGCGCCGCGACTTGTTTGACAATTTGCTGCATCAGTTTCGCAATCCGCTAACCGCTATGCGCACATTTGGCAAGCTGTTGGCAAGACGAATTCGCCCCGAAGATGCCAACCATACTGCGGCTGAAGGCATTGTGCGGGAGAGCGATCGCCTGCAAGACTTGCTGAAAGAATTTGATGCGGCGATCGATCTGGATGAAACCGATCTGCGGCGATTGCTCAGCGCGGGCAGCTCCGATAATCCTGAGATTGTCGCCCATCCAGGGCTGACCCCACGCCCTGTCCCTTTGCTTGGCGCTGCTCTCGACGATCGTTTGCCTAATAAATCCTCTAGCAGCAATATCTTAATCGGCACGCCCATCCATCTAGAAATTTGTGCGATCGCAAAGGTGCTAGAGCCGATGCTGGAGTCGGTAAAGGCGATCGCCCAAGACCGCCAGCTAGAGCTAAATATAGATATTCCTGAACTGCCTCCCGTGCAGATGGATGTGCGGGCACTGCGGGAAGTGTTGAGTAATCTAATCGACAATTCGCTAAAGTACACCCCCGCCAACGGAAAAATTGGCGTGATCGTTCGCCAATTCTCGATGGCTTCAAGGGGCAAGCGACAGGCGATCGCTATTCTAGACAATGGACCCGGCATTCCTCCCCAGGATTTAGAGCGTCTGTTTGAGCGCCACTATCGCGGGGTGCAGGCAGCCACTGATATTCCAGGAACAGGGATAGGATTGGCGATTGCCCGTGAGTTGATTTTGCAAATGCAGGGCGAAATCAAAGTCTTTAGCCCTGCTAACACCTGTGGGTTAACGTTGCCTAATGACTCAGATGAGCTAGGCGCGATCGCACCGGGTCAATCTCCTGGCACTGCGGTAATTGTTTACCTGCTTGAAGCACCTGCGGTTGACTTCTGATCAACTGACCGCTAAGCTGCTCAAGGCTGAGGAGTCTTAACTCACTTTACTATTGCCAAATGATTGCCAAATTGCTGGAATTTCCCTCTGTATGAACCTGTTGATTCAACGCCTAACTGCGGTTGCCGTCGCCACCTTGAGTACCGCTTGGACAGCTTCTTACGCCCTTGCCGCTGCATTTGGACAACAAGAAGTTGAGCAAAGTCACTTCATTGCGATCGCCGCACCTTATTCAGGTGGAACCGCTCATCAGCTCTTGATTTTGGAGCAGGTAAAGGACACTCGCCCCTGCTGGAATGTTTTGGGGGGCACTCCAACCATTGTCGATCCGGTGCTGAGGTCTTTTGACTTCACTGGGATTTGTGGACGCAGCATTGACGCTAATGGCTACTCGATCCGAGCTAACGGGCAAGACCTGGGTCTGGCTTATAGCGTTCGGATTATTCGCCGCAATCAAGATCTGGTGCTAGTGGGCGACCCGATCGGCTGCTACAATCCCGATCGCAGCAAGTGCCCCAACCCCGAATTTGATATTGGTCACGCCAACGGTCTGAGCGCCGACTTTACTGAAATTATGCTCAATCCAGGCTGGCGATTTACCCGGCGCTTGCTAGACGATCGCCCCCTAGGGCACATCTATCTCACCTACGAGGGCACTTTTCCCCCTAGCCCCATTGCTTACGCGCCTGTTCCTGCGCCTGTACCGCCGCCTAACCCTGCCACACTGACCTTTAGGGATGTGGGAGGTGATACCTATGCCACAGACATCCAGCAGGCTGTTCAACTCGGCTTCATTGCCGGATTTGAAGATGGCTCTTTCCGTCCCCAGCGATCGCTCACCCGTGAACAGCTAGTATCTATGGCGCTAGAGTCCTTGAAAACGCTGCCAGGAGTTGCTTTTACAGTACCCAGTACAGCGGCATCTGCCCCCTATAGCGATGTGGAAATGACCCGCTGGAGTGCCGCCAAGATGATGGCGATCTTGAGCCGTACTGCCGAGTATGGGCGATCGCTCCGGCAGTTAAGTCCCGACCTGCCTTCCACCCAAGCCCCCCAGGTATTTGCCGATATTTCAGGACATTGGGGAGAGGCTTTAATTACCGCCATGTCTACCTATTGCGGCGTGGCTTCGCCCTACAACGAGATCGGCAGCAACTTCGCGCCCAATGCCGAGGCACAGCGCAACTATGCCGCCGCCGCGACCTTGAGGATGCTCAACTGTGTGGCAAATGCTCAGCAGTGAAGACGGAGTTTCGACGAGAGCAGCCTCAAGAGAGGGCAGATGGGTTGCTACAATAAGGGCACAGAAGTAATCTCTCTTTCCTGTCATGAGCATTACCCTCACACCCGAACAAGAGGAGTTTATTCAAGCTCAACTGCAAACAGGGCAATTTAGCAGTGCCGAAGAAGTGGTTCAGGCAGCGCTACAACTGCTCATCACCCTTCCGCCCTCTCCCAAAAAACGCTTCCAGATTACTCCCGCCAACCAAGGCAGCGGCTATGCAAATACTGCGATCGACCATGATCATATTCTGGCTGATTTTGACCCAGAAGCCTCTGCATGAAAGGCATTCTTGCTGATACAGGTCCTCTGTACGCTGCCTACGACCCTAGCGATCGCTACCATAGCCAAGCTCTTGCAGAAGTCGAGCGATGCGTTAATCAGGATATCTTCCTTGCCTATCCCATCCTTTTAGAAACGCATAGCCTGATTCTCAAACGTTTGGGTATTTCTATAGGGCTACGCTTCCTTCAAGAGATGTCTGCGGGTGCAACATTGATTCAGCCTACAATCGCAGACTATACATCTGCGACTCAGGTGATCCAACGCTTTCCAGACCAGACCATCACACTATTCGATGCTACAACTGCGGCGATCGCCCAGCGGCTAACCCTATCTGTTTGGACATACGATTTCCATTTCGATGTGATGGGTATTGCCATTTGGAACAGCGTTAGATAGAAGCAAAGAGCGTCCCTCCTTACCCCTCCTCCACATCAAACATCACCTCATAACGTGCCTGGGAATTGAGCTGTCGCAGCACCTACGCATAGCCCTCCGCATCCGAAAATCTGTAAAACCGAGCAACATCAACATGCCGCAGATGAGGCAATATCTGCACGACAACCCATCGCTTGATGCGACGTTCATAGGTCATAATAAATTGCCTCCATTGCAAGTTGGAGCTAGAGCCAGTGCAGAAATTTCCAGGGGGCGCACTGGCTTGCTAGTTGACTAGATACTATCACACAGTTCGACCATGTACTAAAAAAGTTAAACACTGGTCTACTCATGATTATCTATTTACTTCTAGCTCTATTTTGGATAAACGCAAGTTTTACTATCTCCGTGAGATCTAGAAATTGACGATTCGCTGGCGACTAAGAGAAATTATGGCAAGGCAGCGTATGACTAACAAACGCCTAGCCGAATTTATTGGTGTTCATCCCAACGCCATCTCATCGCTCAAAAACCAGGATAAAATGCCGCGCATCGGTGGAGATATGCTGAACGCCCTCTGCATCCACCTCAACTGTACCCCCTTTGATTTGATTGAATATGTGCCCGATCCCGCCAATCCAGAGCAGTCCTGACCAAAAGGAATTGAAATCCAGTTTGTGCGATCGCGCTCAGCACTTATGGAGTTGAACCATTGACCGTTCGCTGGCGATTAAGAGAAGTGATGGCAAGGCAGCGCATGAAAAACAAGCGCTTAGCCGAACTGATTGGCGTTCATCCCAATGCTATCTCCTGCCTCAAAACCCAGGACAAAATGCCCCGCATTGGTGGAGATATGTTGAATGCGCTTTGCACCTATCTGGATTGCACACCCTTTGACCTAATTGAATACCTGCCCGATCGCCCCACCTCTGACTTAGAGCATTAATCCCCATACGACCCACCCATGCGAAGCGCGGTTTCACCCCCCACCATTAACACCTTCTGGAGGGGGTTCGGG
>CASBQM010000324.1 GCA_949127645.1 Synechococcales cyanobacterium PMM_0036 | reverse complement strand
TTAATGGATAGCCGACAAATCGCGCAAGCCGTCGTTATTGAAGATGAAATTCAAACTGAGGTCGGAACAACCATTCGGATTCGAGTTCGCTGGCTAGACCCTGGCGTAGAGCATTCCTCATTTTTAGTAACGCTGGAAGATCAGCAGCAATCGGCTCAGTACCGAGCCTATGCCGAAGCTCAACGATATAGCCTGACCGAGCGCGAAACAGAAGTTTGGGTATTAAAGCGGATCGGACTCACCTACAAAGCGATCGCTGCCAAACTTTATATCGCCGAAGATACGGTCAAAAAACATATCAAAAACATTCACACCCGTCGAGATGCTGCCCGCTGGGCAAATAGTTAACGCTGTTTATTTCTGAGATTGCTGAGAGGCGGCTATGTCGCCTCTCAGCAATAAACCAAGCGCAATAAAGCGAAGAGTCTGAGTTGCCCCCTCATCTCGATCGCGCGCTAAGCCAGTTCAATTTATGTCCCCTAAACCAGACTGTAGCCCTCCAGGAGTAGCCCCATGAACGATGCCCAATACGGATTGTCCGCCTCAAATTCAGAAGTTTGGCTCTCGCAGTCAGCAGGAGTTGCCTATCACGCCAATGCTCAGCGGCATCAGGCTGAACCCTACGTTAATAGACCTGTTCAAAAAATTCAGAATTCATATCACCAAGAGCAGGCAATCGAAGTAGAGACGATCGAGGTAGAAACACTGCACGCAGAACCCGTGGAAATGCAGGCGATCGAAATGCAGCGTATTGCCCATGAAGTTCAGCCTGTTAAGTCTCCAGTTCAGTTGCCTATCCAGGCTAGCCCCGTTCAAGATCCCAATCCCGGACTGCTGGATATTGGATTTTGGCTAAATTTGCCTGAATAATTGGCGCTTACAAAAATAAAGGGTGATTGAGAAGCCTCTCTCAATCACCCTTGCTTAACTAAAATCTCTAGCGTTTAGGCGTGGGGTGCAGCTTGTCGATATTCTTTGAAAGACTGATAATTGCGATCGTCTTCATAAAGATGACATTGCTCTACGATTTCCTGCATTAGTGCTAGAGAAAACTGCCGCTCCTGAATGTATTCGCCCCAGTTTTCTTTTAAGATGCGATGCGCTATCCGCAGATTATAGGAAGGAATTGCTGTCGAAATGTGGTGTGGCACATGAACATTGATGTCGTGGCAAAGAAACTCAACCCAGCGCGGATAGTCGCAGTGGACGGTGCCCGTGAGCTGTGCCATTGCCTCATTCCACTGATCAGATGGCGTAAAGGGAATCTCGGCATCTGTATGATGCACTAGCGTGAAGGTACTCATCCAAAAGTGATACACCATCCAGGGCATCAGCCAAAATTTCACGAAACCCCAGATGCCAGTTGTGATGATCAGCGTCGGGAAGACGATCGCCGCAAATATCGCTATAGAGGCGATCGATAGCTTCACCTTGTCTCGATCCTTGGGCGCAAAGTTAGCCAGATCGAAATGCATCAGACCCCAGTGAGCGATCGACCCGACCCACCAAAACCAGCCTCGAATTGCCTGATAGCCCTGGCGTTTTCCTTCCCCAATGCTTTCATAAAACTCGGTCGTAAAAGGTTGCCAAGCATTATCCACCTCCAGCTTATTGGTGTGGGCATGGTGATAGTTATGCAAAATCCGCCAGCTATGAAATGGATAGATCAAAGGTGCCATCATGACATGACCCACCAGATCGTTGACCCAGCGGCGGTTTGCAAAAGAGCGATGCCCGCAATCATGCCCGACCACAAACCACCCGGTCATAGCGGTGCCTGTATAGATCCAGGCGATCGGCAGTAAATACCAGGGAGAATAGGCGATCGCTAGGTAACCGATCGCAGCCATTACCACCGTAACTAAGGCAGTCATCCAGGCTTTAACGCGATTTTTCTGAAAGCATTCTTTAGGCAGCGTTTGTAAAATGTGTCTAAGTTTCAAGGCGGAAGGATCGGGAACTGCGGCAGATGCCGAATTGTCAATCTTTGCCGTCGATATCGTCATGAATTAGAAAACTCTCTGGATACAAGAAAAAGGACATGGAAAAAGACCGCGAGAACTGGCATTTGCCTACTGGCAGCAAATAGTACCAAGGTTGCACTACCAAAGTTGCACTATCAAGGTCGCACTATCAAAGTTGCACTATCAAGGTCGCACAGCCACGAGTCGATCGCACAATTACTCGTGCGATTAAGAAAAACATCAGCCATTAGACAGATGCATCCTCAATTAGTATACCTTCGCTTAATACTCCTTAATCCTTACTCATCATAATAATCTACCTGTCTCGGCGGCTTAATTCGAGTACGAGCAGGCGCCAAAAGCTGAGGCTGCTCTGCAAAGTTGTAGGGAGTTGGCACAGGATGTACTACGTGTACTGTCCGAGTTTGACGACGGCGAGACGACATCATCACCACCACAATGACTCCAATTAAAACTATACCGCCGCCCATCAAAATAATGAGGATGACTCCACCACCAATCCAGAGAGCCGTCTGAATTTGCCCAGAGGACTGATCATTACGGAGCAGCGCAGTCGGGTCAACTTGCTTTTGATCTGCCATTTTGTCAATTAGGCGCTGCTGTTCTTGCAACTGAGCAATGAGTTGCTCGGTGTTGCGCTGCTGCTTCTCTAGCTGAGTGCGCAAATCTTCTGATTGACTTTGTTGCTTTTCTAGCTGACTCTTGATATCTTGAGTATCGCTCTGCTGCTTACGAAACTGATCGGTCAAATCTCGCGCAATGCCTTGCTGCTGCTCAACTTGAGTTTGCAACTTCCATCCCTGGCCTGGATCTTGAAATACACCTGATGTCTGCGAAGGCGCGATCGCGGGTTCTACCAAAGGCGACTGCAAAACTCTCGGCTGACTGATCGCCAAGTCGTTTTTCAATAAAAACAGAGCTGCAACTCCAGTAACAGCACAACCCGCTAAAAATGCCGCAGTATCCGCCATTGTTTTCCACCTTTACACCACGGCTGAGTTACGGAACAGCCCAATTCCCAGCGCGTTCGCCTGAAACGGCAAACTCTGCCATCTTATACTAGCAACTCGTCACAACAATGACCCACTATATCTTGTGTCCGTAGGATACTTTTGGGATGAATTTACGCAATTCTCACGGTAGATTCAGGGTCAAACAGATGGATCTTGTCGATCGCCATAGATAGCCACAACATTTCTCCTAAACTTACGCTGCGATCGGGTTCGATGCGTACCTGCAAAACTTGACTTTCAGTATTGGGAGATTCTGCGAGACTGACGGTCAGATAGGTTTCACTGCCCAACGCCTCAATATGATCTACCCGAACGGGCAAATTTTTTGGGGCAGGTAGACTGACGCTAAGATGTTCGGGACGAATGCCTAAGGTAAGCGATCGCCCGTCATAAG
>CASBQM010000323.1 GCA_949127645.1 Synechococcales cyanobacterium PMM_0036 | reverse complement strand
TGCGATGAGACTTCTCCCATTATCCTAGAGTCTTTGTTTGGTCCGGAGCCTGTGATCTCAGTTGCGGTTGAGCCGAAAACAAAGCAGGATATGGAAAAGCTTTCTAAGGCACTGCAAGCGCTATCTGAGGAAGATCCAACCTTCCGCGTTAGCGTTGATTCGGAAACTAACCAGACGGTAATTGCCGGAATGGGTGAGCTGCATTTAGATATCTTGGTCGATCGCATGAAGCGAGAGTATAAGGTAGAAGCTAATGTAGGTGCGCCTCAGGTCGCATATCGGGAAACTATCCGTAAGCCTGTTCGAGCTGAAGGCAAATTTATCCGACAGAGCGGCGGCAAAGGTCAATATGGTCATGTCGTGATTCAGCTTGAGCCAGGCGAACCAGGCACTGGGTTTGAATTTGTTTCCAAGATTGTCGGCGGGACGGTACCCAAGGAGTACATTGGTCCCGCCGAGCAGGGAATGAAGGAGGCTTGTGAGTCTGGTATCTTGGCAGGCTATCCTGTCATTGATCTCAAGATCACAATGGTGGATGGCTCTTATCATGATGTAGACTCTTCGGAAATGGCGTTCAAAATTGCTGGTTCAATGGCAATTAAAGAAGCCGTGATGAAGGCTTCTCCAGTCTTGCTAGAGCCAACCATGAAAGTTGAAGTTGAAGTTCCTGAGGACTTCATCGGCAACGTTATCGGTGATTTGAACTCTCGCCGAGGGCAAATTGAAGGACAGGACACTGAGCAAGGCATTGCCAAGGTTACTGCTAAAGTACCCCTGGCAGAAATGTTTGGATATGCTACAGACATTCGGTCAAAAACCCAAGGTCGTGGCATATTCTCAATGGAGTTCAGCGCTTATGACGAGGTACCTCGCAATGTCGCTGAAACCATCATTGCGAAGAGTAAAGGGAACGCATAGTCAGTAAAGAGGAACGAATAGATAAATGGCACGCGCAAAGTTTGAACGGACTAAACCCCACGTTAATATCGGCACCATTGGTCACGTTGACCATGGTAAAACCACTCTGACTGCTGCAATTACAATGACGCTTGCAGCATTAGGGCAAGCCCAGGCGAGAAACTATGACCAGATCGATGCTGCGCCTGAAGAAAAAGCGCGGGGTATTACGATCAACACCGCTCACGTGGAGTATGAAACCATTGAGCGCCACTATGCCCATGTGGATTGCCCAGGTCACGCTGACTATGTGAAGAACATGATCACGGGTGCAGCTCAGATGGATGGTGCAATCCTAGTGGTTGCGGCAACGGATGGCGCTATGCCTCAGACGAAGGAGCATATTCTGCTGGCAAAGCAGGTGGGTGTTCCTAGCGTTGTGGTCTTCCTGAACAAAATTGATCAGGTAGATGATGAAGAGCTGCTTGAGCTTGTGGAATTGGAGCTACGGGAACTTCTGACCGACTACGATTTCCCAGGTGATGATGTTCCGATCGTTCGCGGCTCAGGTTTAATGGCTCTAGAGCAAATGCAAAAGAACCCCAAAACCATCAAGGGCGAGAATGAGTGGACTGACAAAATTCACGAGCTGATGGAAGCTGTAGATTCCTTCATCCCAACTCCTGAGCGGGATATCGACAAGCCTTTCTTAATGGCGGTAGAAGATGTCTTCACCATCACGGGTCGGGGGACTGTGGCGACAGGTCGGATCGAGCGTGGTAAGGTCAAAGTGGGTGAAACGGTGGAAATCATCGGCATCCGAGACAGCCGCAGCACAACCGTTACTGGAATTGAGATGTTCAAGAAGAGCCTTGATGAAGGGATGGCGGGTGATAACGCAGGTCTCTTACTTCGAGGTATTCAGAAGACTGATATTGAGCGGGGCATGGTGATTGCTAAACCCGGTTCGATCAAACCCCACACCCAGTTTGAGGGTGAAGTGTATGTGCTTCAGGAGAAAGAAGGCGGACGCAAGACTCCCTTTTTCCCTGGCTACAAGCCTCAGTTCTATGTCCGAACCACCGACGTGACGGGCACGATCGCCTCTTTCACGGCAGATGACGGCAGCGAAGCGGAAATGGTGATGCCGGGTGATCGCATCAAAATGACGGTTGAGCTAATCAACCCGATCGCCATTGAGCAAGGGATGCGTTTTGCCATCCGCGAGGGCGGTCGTACGATTGGAGCAGGCGTGGTCTCCAAGATCCTGAAATAGCTGAGTTTCAGCTTGCAATCAGCAGCTAGCTTTAGAAACTAGCTGCTGATTATTTTGTCTCAGTTAATTTCTTACCCTGAACCTAGAAAACTTGAACCTGGTACTCTAAATGGCAACTATTCAACAGCAGAAAATACGGATTCGCCTCAAGGCTTTCGATCGCCGTCTACTCGACACTTCATGCGAGAAGATTGTCGATACTGCAAACCGCACGAATGCTACAGCCGTAGGGCCGATTCCGTTACCCACAAAGCGCCGCATCTATTGCGTACTGCGATCGCCCCACGTAGACAAAGACTCACGGGAGCATTTTGAGACTCGTACGCATCGCCGCATCATTGACATCTACCAGCCCTCTTCAAAGACCATTGATGCGCTGATGAAGCTTGACCTGCCCGCAGGTGTGGATATTGAAGTAAAGCTGTAGTAAATTTCGGCTTTCCCACCCCGGCTAGACGATGCCAATACGATAAACTATTAAGAGTAGCTTAACCCAGTGGGCTAGGCTACTCTATTACTTTTAAAGGCTACTCTCAACGTAATTTACGTAAGTTCAGCTTCTTCCCACGGAAATTAGAGTTGTAATGACATTTTCTTCATCCGTCGCTGTCCGCGAACTTCCCCTTTTTCCCCTCTCTGAAGTTGTCCTGTTTCCGGGCAGTCAGTTGCCTTTGCAAATTTTTGAGCCTCGTTACCGCATCATGATGAACACCATTCTGCAAAGCGATGGTCGTTTTGGAGTTCTCATGGTTGATCCGACGCAGGGACGCATTGCAAATGTGGGCTGTTGCGCCGAAGTCGTGCAGCACCAGCGCTTGCCTGACGATCGCCTCAAAGTGCTGACTCTAGGACAGCAGCGCTTCCGAGTTCTAGAGTACGTGCGTGAGAAGCCTTACTATGTGGGCTTGGTGGAGTGGATTGAAGACCAGCCCACCGATAAAAATCTAACTGAGCTTGCAGATGAAGTAGATCAGCTCTTGCGAGACGTAGTGCATCTCTCAACCAAGCTGACTGGGCAAGAGATTGTTTTGCCGGATGACGTGCCTGAGCTGCCTGTAGAGCTTTCTTACTGGGTGGCTGGCAACTTGCACGGCGTTGCTCAGGAGCAGCAAATCTTGCTAGAAATGCAGGACACGGCTGCTCGACTAGAGCGCGAATCGGAGATTCTGACTTCAACTCGCAATCACTTGGCAGCTCGTACCGCTCTTAAGGGCGTGTTTGAGTAAGTTTGGTCTAAGCCTTATCCGATCGCTAAAATGTCATAGCTGCCCAGAATTTTGATTGTTTCTGTGCAGCCTTGGAGTTCTGCAAGAGCTGACTGAACCTCAGAAGATTCTAGATTAGCTTCTAAATCAATGAAAAATAGGTAGTCTCCTAGCGATCGCTTTGTGGGTCGGGATTCAATCCGGCTCATGTTAATTTGACGCTGAGCAAAGATTTGGAGGGGTTTGAGCAGGGCACCAGGGGTATTTGCCGGAAGGCTAAATGCTAAAGAAGTCTGGCTACCGTTAT
>CASBQM010000322.1 GCA_949127645.1 Synechococcales cyanobacterium PMM_0036 | reverse complement strand
AGCCTGATCTGATTATTTTAGATTTGATGATTCCTGGCATGGATGGATTGGAAGTCTGTACCCGCATTCGGCAAAAGCCAGGAAGCAAAGACCCCTACATCATGATGCTGACGGCAAAAGGAGAAGAGATCGATCGCATCATCGGTCTTTCAACAGGTGCAGACGACTATATGGTTAAGCCTTTTAGCCCTAGAGAGTTGGTAGCGCGAGTCAGGGCGCTATTGCGGCGAACGCTGCGCCAAGGCGGGCAGACTCGCGCTTTCCAAACGCCCCACTTCTCAGCCGATGTCGATCAGCGCGTTGCGACTCGCCAGATTGACGGCGGCGCGTTAGAGCCATTAGAGCTAACCACTTTGGAGTTTGACCTGCTGACTACATTTATGAGCTATCCAGGGCGCGTATGGAACCGGACTCAGCTTATCGAAAAGCTCTGGGGTAATGACTTCTTTGGCGATGAGCGGGTGGTGGACACCCACATAGCGCGTCTCCGAAAAAAAATCGAGCCTGATCCTGCCAATCCTGCTTTTCTCAAAACGGTGATCGGTGTGGGGTACAAGTTCGAGGATGTGGCTAGTGAAAAATAGCTAGTGAAAAAATTAAGCCTCTCGGTTCACCTCTTGCTGAAGCCATGCATCCACGGGCTGACCGTCCTTACGCTGTAGCTCAATTTCAATGGCGATCGCCTGTGCTGCTCCCGGAGGGGCAGGCTTTTGGTGAAACAAAATGTTGTAGGCGATCGGGTCTTGATTGTGATCTCGTAGCCAGTCTTGTACCTTGGTGATGGCAAAAAAAGATTGCCCCTGTTCAAACAGACGAGTGACTTGTAGTTGCAGGGTGTAGGGATCAAACCGAGCCATAGGGTTGCCTTCAAACGAACCAACTCTATATTAGGCGGTTTCTGCGGCGGTTTCTGTAACAGTAAGCTGTGCGCTCTCTAGACACACAGCCCAGGCGGCTACTGCCCTTAAATTATTGTCCTTGAATTACCGCCATTGCCTGCTGAATCCGCCCTGCCAGACCTGAATCTGATTTGTGTGCCATCGTAATTTCGTTGAAGCGGGTGATGCTGAGGCGATTGCTCTCAACGATCGCAATCGCCTGATTGCAGTAATCAATGGCGATCGAGCGAATGCTGGGGTCGAGACTGTTGAGGCTACTAGGGCGATGGCAGAGAATAGGCGGTACTTCTGCACCGCTAGCTCGCTTGATATTGTCGTAAGCGGCTTGGCGAATTGGCTCAATTTGCAACACCGATCGCGCATAGCTCTGAATTTCACCCTCAGTGACGGCAGCTTGGGCGTAGGCGACACTGTCAAAAGAGAGACTTAACGAGCTATCTGAGACTCCAGACAGCGTGCTGGCAGGATGCTGCAAATTGGGCACCCACCCATACAGCAACCCCATGGCGGCAAGGGAGCCGACCCACAGCGATCGTGATACCAAACGACCCATCCTAAAACGATCGCCAGAGCGGCTAAAACTAGAGTGAGGCAGCAAAGATAAGGCGGTCATCATAGCGGAAACGCAAAACTCAATATCGAATAGCTCAAATAATCAGAATCATTCTAAGGGGGAGAAGTTCCAGGAAGATGTATAGCCATGAGAATCTATCTCAGTAAAGTTGCGCGTAATAGTCTCCGATCGCCCTAAAATAATACTCTGACAGTTGCAATACAGCATGACTTAGTTTTATTGCTTTTATTACTCAGTCTTATCGACTCACATCCCTTTCCTCTTCCAATTCATTACTTGTGAAAGTCTTTATTTTTCATACTCCTGAGCTAATCCCCACGGATAGCCTACCTGACTGCGCGATCGCCATTGATGTTTTACGGGCAACCAGCACAATTTCAACGGCGCTGGCGGCTGGTGCTGAGGCTGTTCAGGCGTTTAGCTCAATGGATGAACTGATGCGAGTCAGCGAACAATGGTCTCCCGATCGGCGGCTTCGTGCCGGAGAGCGAGGCGGCGCTAAAGTGGAAGGCTGTGAAATGGGCAACTCGCCCCTTGCCTGTACGCCTGAGTTGGTGGGGGGGAAGCGGCTATTTATGAGTACCACTAACGGTACCCGCTGTCTGGAGAAAATTCAGAATGCCAAAACGGTCTTGGCGGCGGCTTTGATTAATCGCGCGGCGATCGTCAAGTATTTGCTAAGTCAGCAGCCTGAAACAATCTGGATTGCCGGATCGGGCTGGGAGGGTAGCTATTCCTTAGAAGATACGGTGTGCGCGGGGGCGATCGTCCATGCGTTAAGCGATCTTGCTGCCAAAGGGCAGACGCTAGAAAGCCTTGCCGGCAACGATGAAGCCTTTGCTGCCGTCGCTCTTTACACTCAATGGCAAGATCGACTAGTTGACCTGCTCTGCAATGCCACCCACGGTCAGCGATTGCTGCGCCTTGACTGCCTGGATGACCTGAAGTATTGTGCCCAGCTCGACACTCTAGACGTGCTGCCTATCCAGCGTCAGCTAGGCGTATTAGTGGCGCATCAGGAATAGAACTTCCCCTTCTGCCCATGTGGGGGAGGGGGAAAAGGGCAGACTTATCAAGTTAAATCACAAACCCTCAAGGATACCGAACGATCGCTCATTCCAGGCGGTTTTAGTGAGGATGGCTTGCCGGAAATCTGTATTCTTTAGCACTGCTTGAGAGAAGTTCGCGCCGGTCAGATCTGCGCCTCTAAAGCTGGTGCCCCAACGTGCAAATAAAGTTTTGCCCAACACTCGAATCTGCTCCCGCAGCCGCAGCGTACGCCAACCCACGTAGGCGCTAAGGATCATCGCCGTTGAGGCGATCGCCACGGCGGCAACCGAAGTACGGGTTTGATGCAGGGTGATAGCAAAGGCGATCGCAAAGACAGCCGCCGCCGCCCAGGCAACCCTGGTGTTCATGGCAATCCGCGCTACGATGGTGACCATTGCAGCCACGATGGTGACGGCAGCGACGCAAAAATCAATCACGATAGCAATGGCGATCGCTCCGGCAATGGGAATGGCGATCGGATGAATGAGTACCGCCACAAAAGCCAGGGCAAGCGCCAGGGCAAAAATGCTGAACCCGGCGGTGATGCCTTTGCGCAGCGCAATTAGCAAAAAGCCAACGTGAACCAGAACCGCGATCGCCTTAGCGGAAATCTCTAGGGCGTTGGTATGAAACTGTAGCCCGATCGTCGCTCCGATGAATCCGGCAAGAATGCCTAGCAGCAACGCTGCTAGCATTAAAACCGCCGAGAAGGCGATCGTTTTAGCGCGGTTGAGTCCGGTAATGGCATGGCTAAAGTTGGCGTTTTTGAGAATCGCGTTTGAAAAATTTGTGCCTCGAATATCTGATCCGCTGAAGTTTAATCCAGATAGATCTTGCCCCTTGAAAGACCGACCCCGCAAATCCTGTTGTTGGAAGCTTTTTCTCTCTGACGCAGAATAGGTGAATATCTGTTCGTTATTCATGTTCGACCTCGACTGTGCTGACTAGCTGGTAGACGCACCCGACTCAAAGCGAGTTCTGTGGCTGTTCCGCGCGGCTGATTTTTATCGCTAATTTGTATGGACGGCAGTGCGAATCAGGACAATCCAAATCCCTATGGCTGCATTATCCATCAACTCGAAGCATTCCGTATCGTCTAGACACTGAAAATCTGATTTAAACAGTTAGCAATCCGGCTTGCCGCTCCTGATTCACCCATGCGGCGAAATCCGTTTGCGGCAATGTGTTGCAGTCGCAGGGCATCTTGCAACAGCGATCGCACCTGTGCCGCTGCTGCCTCAGGAGATGCCGCTATACTAACCGAAATTCCCAAAAGCCGGGTTTGAGCTTCGGCAAATTTTGGCGTAAACTGCGGTCCTTTGCCAGGAATCACGATCGCGGGTTTGCCCAGTCCGACCAACTGCTCGGTTGCCGTGCCTGCCATGGCGATCGCTATTTCCCCCTGATGAAGACAGTCATTAAACGCGCTTGTAATCACCAATGTGGCGTTTTTCTGCCCAAAGGCGACATGAGGCGACGCTATTTTGTGCCAGCCCGCTTGCTCTAGCATTTGTTGCAGAGGCACGGGATCGAGGCTAGGGGCGATCGCCGCCAAAAATAAAAGCTCCTGAGAGGCAAACTCAACCTGAATTGCAACAATGACCAAGAGAATCATCTGCCAATTTTCGTAGGCTTCTGGCGCTCTGGAGCCGGGAAGGAGGGCGATCGTTAAAGGGTTGAGTAAGTCCGAAAAGTTTATCCCCGTTGGTGCTAGATCATCCATCATCGGATTGCCTAAATCAAACGCCGGAACAGCATACTTTCTCAACGCTTCTGCCGTCAGCGTATCTCTAGGGAACACCGCCTTGCAGCGAGGATGCCGCATTAGCCAGCGTTCCCAAGGCAGATATACAGAGCCTAGCGAACTTTCCAATTGCTCAAACCAAGACGGGCGCGGCAGTACACCCTGCTCATCTTGCAGGTAATACTCCGACTTAGCCGTGCCTACAAAGGCGTAGGGGGCACCGCTCCACCAGGCAAACAGCAGTGGCACAATGTCGCCGACCGCCAAAATCATGCCGCCTTGTCGCGCCCAGGCTTTTACGGTGCTGAGCTGCGATCGCGTTAAACTTAGCAATCCGCCCTGCAAGTCTCTCGCAAGCTGCCGCCCATCCATATACAAAAACCCACCCGATGGCATAGATTTTGTCTCGCCAATTAGCGGAATGCCGTGCCGACTGTAGGCTTGTCCTTCACCGACGATCGGCAATGCCGCTAGCTGTAATTGATCGCTTGAAGCGTCTTCTGAAGCGCTTTGCTGAAGAGCTTGTAGAATGCGAAGGGCGATCGCATCTTCACCGTGACCGTTGCTGAGACAAAGAAGGCGCATGGAGATATGGTTTACTGAGCTTGTCTTACTGAGCTTGCACCATACCATCTCGCAAGCTACAAGCGTTCAAGATATCGGCTTACTGTGAAATTCTAAGGGCGATCGACATTTTCATAGCCTGGTTTTAGAATCAAAGAGCATTTCAACAAAAGTTAATTAAATAAAAATTGATGTCTTTAGCTACGATATCTCCCCTCATTGCCTCCGGGTTCCATGCCCTCTCCGAACCGCTGAGATTACAAATTCTAGACTTACTGCGGAGTAAAGAGCTTTGTGTTTGCGACTTATGTGAAGCTCTAGGCGTATCGCAATCTAAGCTGTCATTTCATCTCAAGGTGCTAAAAGAGGCTCGGCTATTGCGTTCTCGTCAGGAAGGGCGATGGATGTACTACAGCATTGATCTACCGCAGTTTGTGATTTTAGAGCAGTATTTAGGGGAGTTTCGTCGTTTTAGTCCGATCGTCCCGGCTCGATCTTGCGATGATTAGGCGGTTCGTCTAGGTTTCTCATCATTTTTAATAGCCACTCTCAAAATCGTCTCCTCTGCTACTTGACTAAACAAGTTTAATTGATGTATCAATATTTTTAGATGCATTCAATCCACTGAAACGCCAGAAATGAAGACAACAAGCCAAGCGCCAAGACTTTCATTTCTCGATCGCTTCCTCACCCTGTGGATTTTTCTGGCAATGGCGATCGGGGTGGCTCTGGGACATTTTTTCCCTGGAGTTGAGGGAGTAATCAATCAGTTTCAGGTGGGTGCAACTAATATTCCAATTGCGATCGGATTGATCCTGATGATGTATCCGCCATTAGCTAAGGTGCGATATGAGGAGTTGGGCGATGTCTTTCGCAACGGCAAAATTCTGGGAATTTCGCTAGTGCAGAACTGGATCATTGGACCGTTTCTGATGTTTTTTCTAGCGATTATCTTCCTGCACGACTACCCAGAATATATGGTGGGGCTGATCCTAATTGGGTTGGCGCGATGCATTGCGATGGTCGTCGTCTGGAGTGACTTGGCGAGAGGCAACACGGAATACACAGCGGGATTGGTTGCCTTCAACAGCATTTTTCAGGTGATTTTCTATAGCCCATACGCCTGGTTTTTTATTAGCGTATTGCCGCCGCTGTTTGGGTTACAGGGCAGTGTCGTCAATGTCAGCATTGCCGCGATCGCCCAGAGCGTGGCGATTTATCTCGGCATTCCCTTTCTGGCGGGATTTCTAACGCGCTTTTTTCTAGTGAAAGCAAAGGGGAGGCAGTGGTATCACGAGGAATTTGTGCCAAAAATTAGCCCGATGACGCTGGTTGCTCTGCTGTTGACAATCGTCATTATGTTTAGCCTTAAAGGAAATCTACTGGTTCAGATTCCGCTAGACGTGATTCGGATTGCCATTCCGCTGATCATTTACTTCGTCGTCATGTTTTTGGTTAGCTTCTACATGGCATGGAGGGTCAAGACGGATTACTCCAGAGCTGCCAGCGTGGCATTTACGTCCGCAGGCAATAATTTTGAGCTAGCGATCGCTGTTTCCATTGCCGTGTTTGGCATCAATTCGGGCGCGGCATTCGCCGTTGTTGTCGGACCTTTGGTGGAGGTGCCGATGTTGATTGGTCTGGTCAATGTCTCTCTCTGGTTTCAAAGGCGCTACTTCGTTCTTTAGCTAAAGGTTCAGAATCATGGAACAACAAACTTAATCGATCGCAGAAACCCTCTGGTGGGTGATTCCCGACAAACTAGCAGGCGTTCGCAAGCCAATGGCAGAAGAATTAGCTGGGCTACAGGTGGCTATGGGGATAGGGGCGATCGTCTCAGTTCTTGATGATTCCTCTAATTTAGATCTATACCAACAGGTAAAAATTCCCTACCTTTGGCTACCGACTCAAGGCGGCACACCTCCCAATCGAGAGCAAGTTCAGGAATTGCGGGGTTTTGTGGACAGCCAAAATCTTTTGGGTCTCGCGGTGGCGGTTCACTGCACCAATGGCAAGCGCCGAACCGGAACAATGCTAGCGGCTTACTTGATTTCTAGCGGTTTGTCTTACCTGGATGCGATGCAAATCATCCATAGCGCCGAGTCTGACATCGACCTCCGAGAAGCGCAAACTTCCTTCTTGAAAAACTTGGCAGGAGCATAACATCAAATGCAAGCTGGAGACGGAAACTCATTCGATCACCCGCCCAGAATTCTGTTTTTGTATGGCTCGTTGCGCGATCGCTCCTACAGTCGATTAGCCGCTGAAGAAGCTGCCCAGATCATTCAAGAATTTGGGGCAGAGGTGCGATTTTTTGACCCGCGTGAGCTGCCCCTCTACGGCAGCGTGCCCGATACCCATCTCAAGGTGCAGGAATTGCGATCGCTAAGCCTCTGGTCTGAAGGGCAGGTCTGGTCTAGCCCAGAGATGCATGGCACGATCACAGGCATCCTAAAAAATCAGATTGACTGGATTCCGCTCAGCATTGGCGCAGTCCGACCGACGCAGGGCAGAACCCTGGCGGTGATGCAGGTGAGCGGTGGCTCTCAATCTTTTAACGCGGTTAACACAATGCGTTTGCTAGGACGCTGGATGCGAATGTTCACCATTCCTAATCAATCGTCGATCGCCAAAGCCTATCAGGAATTTCACGACGATGGCACGATGAAAGACTCGCCCTACCGCGATCGCGTCATCGACGTGATGGAAGAACTCTACAAGTTCACCTTGCTCCTGCGCGACAAGGTAGATTACTTGACCGATCGCCATAGTGAACGCAAGGAACGCAAGCAGGAAGAAAGCCAAAGTCTGCACCCGAAGCTCTGAGGTTCGCTCACCAATTTTCAAAGCACCAGTTTTCGGTAGATCTCGAAGGGTAAGGATTGTTTGTTGTATCGGCTCAGCCGACGCAACAAACAATCCTTACCTAAATATCACTACCCAGTTTCCAAATAAATAGGTGATTTGATTCCAGAGATAGTAGGCTGGACTTGAACTCTGGTGTGTAGGCGATGACCACAGGACTGGTCTTAATTGTAGCGGTGCTAATACTGGGAGGGGTGATTGCCACGGTAGGCGATCGCCTGGGTACGAAGGTGGGCAAAGCGCGGCTGACATTGTTTAACCTGCGTCCTCGCAAGACCGCAACTCTCATCACTATTCTCACGGGTGGGATTATTTCAGCCTCGACGCTAGGAATCTTGTTTGCGGTTAGTGACCAGCTCAGGACAGGAGTCTTTGAGCTAGAAAAAATTCAGGATGATCTAAAATCGACTCGTGACGCGCTAACCCAAGCCAAATCGGAGCAGGACAAAACCGAGCAGCGACTTCAGAATGCCCGCCGTCAGCAGGCTACGGCTCAGCAACGGCTAGCGCGGATTAATCAATCGCTTCAGGCAGCCGTTGAAAAGCAGGCTCGCACTGAGGAACAGCTCAACAGCACCCAATCCCAGCTTCAGCAGATTCAGTCAAACTTTCAGCAGGCGCAAACCCTGCTAGGTTCTGTTTCACAGCAAGCCTCCGTCCTGAGAACCGAAATTCAGCAGCTTCAGACCGATCGCCAGGATTTAGTGCGTCAACGCGATGAGGTGAAGGCGCAAATTGCCCAACGCGATCAGGATATTGCCCAACGCGATCGCGCCATTGCCGAACGAGAGGCTAAGCTGCGGCAGCTTGAAGTGCAGCGGAGTTCGCTAACGCAAGAAATTGACATTCTCGATCGCCAGTACCAGTCGCTAGAGCAAGAATATCAAGACTTGCGGCAAGGCAACGTTGCCATTCTTCGCAACCAGACGCTAGCTGCCGGAGCCGTGCGGGTCAGCGACCCCACTACGGCGCGGCAAGTGCTTAACCAGCTTTTGCAGACGGCAAACCTTCGGGCAGGTCAGCGTCTCCGCCCCGATACTTCAGGGGTTGCCGACCAAATTATTCAGATCACCAATACCGAAGCTACGCAAATTATCAACCAGATTCAAGACGGCAAAGTTTATGTCATTCGCGTCTTGTCAGATGGCAATTACGTCGTTGGCGAACCTTGTGTATTAGCGGGGCAAGACTGCGTTCAGGT
>CASBQM010000321.1 GCA_949127645.1 Synechococcales cyanobacterium PMM_0036 | reverse complement strand
TCTCCGCACTATGTAATTACAGAATACAATTGCGCCATCTCCCAAATTGCCGAATCGTTTCCTAGCGTCTGTGGACATGAGCTAGAAATGTTTGAACTGGCGTTAGAAGACTGCAAGGTGGAGCGAACCCACTGGATGGTAGATGGCGAACACCAGTGCGGATATTTAGTTCAAGCAAGGTAGGCGTTCAAGCAAGGTAAGCTCACGCCTTTTTAGGGATACCGCTGACCCTTAACAGATCGCTCAGTGAAGCGCAATAGTTGGTGAGTCCAAAACTCGCAGGACTGATGGGATGCTGATAGGTGAAATGCGGATCGCTGAGGCACAATCGATCCCACTCTGCCATCTGGACACGAAAGAGCTTAATGAATATATCCGCTAGCTGCATGGATAGCAGTATCCGAAAGTAGATACGCTGCTTTAGATAGGCGCAAATTTCCTCAATAGTCTGGTTGACCGTCAGCATCGGATTACCCAACACCAACTCATGCGGCTCATCTACTTGGAGCGGATGTTCGATCAGGTATGCGACGACCTGGGCAATATCCTGAGCATGGAGAAAATGAAAGCTGCCCTCTGCCCGAAAAAAGCGAATCAGCGGTACTAGCTTCACAATATCCTTAATTCCAGCCGAAATGTGGGAGTAGGGTTTCTGAGCATCTCCCCCAAACACCAGCGTTGGGAACAGCGTAATAATTTGAGGGGCGATCGCCAGTTTCCCCAACTGCTCGTGACATTGATACTTTGACTTAATGTAGTCTGTGCCAATTTCGCCTGCTTGCTTGAGGGGCTGATGATGGCGATCGAGAATGCTTGCCGTTGAAAAGTAGATCACCTGCTGGCAAAGGACAGGATCGAGCAAGTTCAGCAGACGAATCGTCTTGGTAACGTTCGTGTCGTAAGTTTCTTCTGCGCCTCCCCAAGCCGTTGCCGTTAGCACTGCATGGTCGATCGTCTTCAGCAATCTGCCGACTCGCTCAATTTCTCGCAGATCGCCCTGGATAACGGTGATTCCAGGACGAGAATTGTAGTCAAACTTTAGTTTCGCCGGATCGCGTACCAGAAAAAACAGCTCATGGTCTGTTTTTTGAATCAGCAGATCGGCAAGATAGTGACCAATGCAGCCACTTGCTCCTGTGACAAAAATTCGCTTGGGCATAGTGAGAAGGAGGGATGAGGAATCAAATGTTGGTCATACTCAACCCAGATAGAGCAGGTCTGCTGAGTATAACCGCAGGACAGTCACGGTAAGCGAACCAAACGTCAGGTCTTACTTTTCAAGCCCGATCGTCTAATTGAGGAGTGCTTGAGCGATCGCGGCCCATATCAAACGCAAAATAGTTAGGCTGCTGGCACTTCTATAAGTTCCCCTGAAGAGCAAGGCTCTGGAATTGGCAATCCTTGCTGATGCAGATCTTCAAGATGAATCTCAATTGCTTCCTTGATTAATTCCAATGTCTCTTCTTTCGTTTCACCTACGGCTATGCAACCTGGTAAGTCTGGCACGTAGGCACCGTAGCTTGTCGTCCCTCTCTCAACGACAACCATGTACTGAAGTTTTTGACTCATTTCACTTCAACCCAGCTTGTTTGAGAACACTGTTCAATGTACCCAAAGGTATATCAACTCCTAGTTTACCCGACACTGTAACTGTACCTAGTTTGCTTAGATGATGAAATTATCTATGACTTCCACGAGTACGCACTAGATACCATCCATCTTCTTCTAAAAGCTTGATCAGTACTCTGACCTTCATAACTTCTAGCCATCTGAGGAAATTATTTTTTGAACAAAAATGTGGACGATCGCCACATCGCCCACATCTCATTAGCTCGATTTAAAAAACCTGTAGATTCTCAGCCTAAGCCGAAACCGCCATCTGATTAATCTGTTTGGCAGTCTCAAAGAAGAAAGCAACATTCTCCTCAGGCGTATTGGGCAGAACGCCATGCCCCAAATTGAGGATGTGACCCCGATTGCCCGCTTTCTGAACAGTGTCGAGAATGCGATCGCGGATAAATGCCTTAGAGCCAAACAGCACGCCCGGATCGAGGTTGCCCTGCACCTTCATTTGGGCACCAAGACGGGTTCGCGCGTCTGCCATATCCACCGTCCAATCGACCGTGACAATATCAGCCCCCGATCGCCCCATGCGTTCCAGAACGCCTGCGCTGCCGCTCACCAGCAAAATCAGCGGCGTATCGGGATGGGTTTGGCGCACCTGCCGGAAAACGCGCTGCTGATAGGGCAGAGCAAAGGTGTCGTAGTCTTGGGGGCTAAGCTGCCCTGCCCAAGAGTCAAACATTTGCACGACCTGTGCGCCACAGTCGATCTGGTAGCGAATATAGGTGGCGATCGAATCAGACAGTTTCTCTAGAAGCTGGTGCAGAATCGTTGGATCAGAGAAAGCCATGTTTTTAATCACGGCGTAATCCTTCGAGCCTTTGCCCTCAACCGTGTATGCCGCCAGCGT
Organism: Synechococcales cyanobacterium PMM_0036; assembly: GCA_949127645.1. GTDB lineage: Bacteria > Cyanobacteriota > Cyanobacteriia > Elainellales > Elainellaceae > Drouetiella. The sequence goes on along the minus strand of CASBQM010000321.1, from coordinate 5,683 downwards.
CCAGGGCGCGCCCACAAAGCCTAGTACCGTGGATTCGTTGCCTACTTCCTGACGCAGAGATTGCAGAATCGTTTTGATAAAGGGCAAGGACTCATCTGGCTCTAGCGGACGCAAGGCATCCACCTGTTCTTGAGAGCGAATCGGCGAGAAGATAATGGGTCCCTTGCCTTCCGCGATATCCATATCAATGCCCATGCCGGGAAGGGGCGTGACGATATCAGAGAACAAAATCACGCCGTCAGGCTGAAAGGCTCTCCAAGGCTGAAGAGAAACCTCGATCGCCACTTCAGGAATTTCCGATCGCTCTCGAAATGACGGATATTTCTCCCGCAGATCCCGATATGCCTTCATATAGCGACCCGCCTGCCGCATCATCCAAACAGGAGGTCGATCGAGTGCTTCTCCCCGCGCAGCTCTCAGCAATAAAGGAACCTGGTTTAATCCGGTCATTTCAACTCCGCCATTAGAATAAATCGTTTTTCTAAGCGCAATTCTCAAGCGCATTTGCTAGCTTACCATTCAGCGATCGCCCTCTTAGGGTAGGAGATCGCCAAACCGTTACAAATATTCAGACAAGGAAAAGAATTTAGTAAAGATGAGAGCAGGAAAAACGATCGCCTGATGTGTTGCAATCAGGCTTAACTTAGACTCAACTAATCCGTTACTTTACTTTACAATAACGGAGTGAACATCAACCCTTAGCTGAGATGACCGCGTGAGTTTACCGCAAAAAATCCTGACTGCATCCCCAGCATTACCAATGCGTCATGAATCGAATCTTCGTAAAACGGGTTGGTTGGGATTGGCGATCGCCAGTTTCGTGATCACCTTCTGGGCAGCTAGCTTGGCACTGTTGCTGAACTGGGCAACCGCCGAGCAGCATCCATTTTTGACTGTCCTTGCCATTGTCTGGCAAGCTTTTTTGTATACGGGGCTATTCATTACTGCTCATGATGCAATGCATCGCGCCGTCTTTCCTCAACATCTCAAAGTCAATCACTTTGTGGGCGCGTTGGCGCTGCTAGTCTACGGCTTATTTTCCTATAAATATTTGCTCAAAGCGCACTGGCAGCACCATGATCATCCGGCGAGTCCCGAAGATCCTGACTTTCATGACGGCAAGCACAAAAATGGTTTTGCCTGGTATTTCTACTTCGTCAAACGCTACTGGAGCTGGTGGCGCTTGTTGGGTTTGATTGCGGTCTACCATGCCATGCATGGCCTGCTGCATATCCCTGAATACAATCTGCGCTGGTTTTGGGTGGTGCCTTCGTTACTCAGCTCCGTACAGTTGTTTTACTTCGGGACATTTTTGCCCCACCGCGAACCTGATGGAGGCTACTGGAATACCTTTCGTACGCAAAGCATCTACCGCCCCTTGATCTGGTCGTTTTTGACCTGCTATCACTTTGGCTACCATCTAGAGCATCATGAATATCCCCATGTGCCTTGGTGGAGACTTCCGACAATTGCCAAACAGGTCAAAAGCCTCCGATAAAATCAGCCTGCTTTTGAATGAGCTATTGAGGGGATGGACTATTGAGGGGCGAGTCGCTGGATGGTTTCTCGAAGCTCATTGACCGTTTGAACTTGCGAACCGCCTGAGTCTTGGCTAAGCGTGTGAACGATCGCCTCCGTGGTTTGCCGCAGTCCGCTCAGGCTGTCCTGAATCGGCTGAAGCGTCTCCTGGTAGGCGCTCACTTTGCCCCATAGCTCTGCTGCCGCCGCCACCTGCGTCTGCAACTGCTGCTCAAGCTGCTTTAGCTCATCGCGCTTAGATTCTTGCTCTGCTGACTGCTGATTGACTCCGCCTTGAAGCGACTCAATCTCTAAGCGCAGTTGCCGGATTTTTTCTTCTAAAGCCTGTAGCTCCTGGGTCTGCTGCTGCCGCAATCGCTCAATCTGCGCCAGGATTGGACCCACATCGATCGCCTGACTCTCGCCCTCGACCGGATAGCCCTGTCGCTTTGCCAACACCATTTGATGCTGCTTAATGATAGCCTCCCGCTCTTGGAGATTGCGGCGCTGACCGACTAGCGTTTCATTCAGCATTTGATAGCGATCTTGCTCATCGGCAAGCTCGGTTTCCAGCCGCATCCGATCGTATTCACTTGCCAGTTGAATCTGCTGATTTAGCTCGTCGATCGCCTCCTGCTGAAGCGTTAGCTCTTCTTCTTGGCTCTGGACAAAGCGAGACATTTTTTCCAGATCTTTTCCCAGATCTCTAACTGCATTTTGCAATGTCTCCAGAGACATATTCTCTAACTCTCCCACATCGACCTTGCTAGATGCGCCCGCCAATTGAGCAATCTGCTGCTGCAACTCTCCTTGGCTTTGTAGCCTTGCCGTCAGCGTTTGAGCATATTCCTGGTGCAAACGTAGCGCCTCGGTTTTGGCACTCAGATCGGCTTTGGCTTGTTCTAGGGCAGCTTGAGCCTGATGCCATGCGTGCCAGCGATCGCGGATTTCCTGTGTTTTCCAATCTACCTCGCCCTGAATCTGCTGGGCAGAAGCCTGCTGCTGCTGCAAATTTTGCCAGTGGCTATCTAGAAAGCTCTGCTGCTGGCTCACCGACTCAAGTGCTGAATTCACCTGCTCCTGAGTTGCCTCTGTCGGTGAGCCTGTCTGGGAAAGGCGATCGAGCAATTCTTGCAGGTGTTGAACCTGCTCAGCATCTAAACCGACCGACTGCTGAACCTCTGATTGACGCTCCTCTAGCCGATTGGTTTCGCCTCGCAGGTGTGCCCAGGCTCCTTGCAGCTCTTCCGTCTTGCGCTCAAATTCTTCGCGGAGGCGATCGACTTCTTGCCGTGAAGCCTCAATTTCCTGGCGCTGCTGCTCAAATTTTTCAGCCTCAGCCTCCATCTGCTGAAGCTCCTCCTGTCGAGCTTCCATTTCCATTTCTCGACGGTTCAATTCCTGGCTCTGATAAGTCAGCGATTCTTTCCACTGATCAATTTCTGCCTCCTGAGTTTTTGCCTTCTCCTGGAATCGGGAAAAGCCTTGCAAAATGCTGACCAGTTGGCGACCTGCCTCAGAGTGACGCTGCACCTGCTTACTGCCAGAGAGATCAACCATAACTAAAACACCCGTGCCGTAACTGCTGGCATCGTCGGGGGCTGGAATCAATTCCTCTCCGGGCACAGCGCTCCAAGTTTGCTCACTGCGCTGACAGGCAAGCAGCTTAAACTCGGGTCTGCCGCCGCCCATGACTCCTCTTCGGTTTCTCTGTACTTCCGCTAAATACAGCACGCTTGAAAATCCCCTTCTATGTCTAAGCTCAATCCAAAATCAGCTTTTCCAGCTCTCAGGCTGTTTCGACTCTTTTCTTCATTTTGACTCACCCCAATAGCCAAAGCTACCCATCAAGAGACCCGTGATGCAAGCCATGATGCAAATAACGCTACTAGCCTACTCAATTTGCAGCCCTCTGACTCGTATTTGGCTCTCATATTTGGCTCTAGGGCAATTGCCAGACTCTCACGATCGCCCAAAGCCATCTTGCCTAAGATGCTACTGGAGAAGCCCCCAGGCGTTAGCTACATTTCCAGTCAACTGTATCATTATCTTTCAATTACAGAGGTCTGGAATGTTGAGTGTATTTTCAGAGTTCCCTAAAATCACGGCATTCCAACAGACTTAATCCAAGAACAGCACATTCTCATAAAAATTCTCTAAAAAGTTGATTTTCAAAGGCGCTTCGCGCTATCTAAACCCCCGTTTGCAATTTTTTGCAATTCACTGAATCCTAATAAAATTCATGTGGGACGCAAAGAAAGTTACAAGGTACAGAGAAAATGGGCAGAATGGACTCAGATGCAGTTTCTAGGAGCCTGTTGAATTGGAATGCAGGGCAAGCTGAGCGAAATCGACATCCGCAGCATTTTACAGCTAATCGAGCTAGGTCAGCGCACGGGCGAACTGTTCGTGGAATCGCACGGCTCCTCGATCGCGGGTGCTGTCGGCGATTTCGGTGCCGGGTCTGCTAGCCGCAATCGCAAGGCACAGGCGCAGCCCTCCCAATCCTGGTTTGTTTTCTTTCTCAACGGTCAAATTATCTATGCGGGCAGCAGTACTAGCAATCTCTCGCGTCTGCGGGATCATCTGCGCCGCTACCGGGTACACAAAGCTTTGGATCAGACCGATACTTCAGCGATCGCTACCCACAACGCCCCGGAGTACGGCTATCTCTGGGCTTTGCTAGAGAATAGCGTTTTGACCCCGGCACAGGGACGAGACGTGATTCAGAGCATGGTTTACGAGACTTTGTTTGATTTGCTGAGCTTACATCAAGGCTCCTTTGTCTTTGAGCTAGGGTCAGCGCTGTCGCCTCAGCTCACGACCCTGGAAATTGCGCCCCTGATGGCTCGCACGATGAAGCAAGTTCAGGAATGGAAGCAGTTTTATCCGCATATTCAGTCGCCCGATCAATGTCCGGCGATCGCGGATGCTCACCACCTGCGCGAGACCGTAGCGGAGGCAACCTTCAAAATTCTAGAGCGCTGGGCGGATGGCAAAACTTCGCTACGGCAAATGGCACGCTATCTCAACCGCGATATTCTCACCGTTGCTCGTGCCGTGTATCCCCACATTCGGGATGGCTCAGTGCAGTTGCTCAATTCCCCTGCGGACGGGGAGGCGATCGCCCACCAGCAAGAGATGCAGATCCATCACGACCGGGTGCCCAGAATCGTTTGCATTGACGATGGACTCACGATACGACAATCTGTAGAGGATATTCTCAATCGCCATGGCTACGAGGTGACATCAATTAGCAATCCCCTGAAGGCGCTGAGCCTAGTGTTTCAGCTCAAGCCTGACTTAATTCTGTGCGATATCACGATGCCAGAACTGGATGGCTATGAGCTATGTGCCATGCTGCGGCGATCGACGGCATTTCGAGGCACCCCGATCGTCATGCTGACGGGCAAGGATGGCTTTATCGATCGCATCAAAGCCCGCATGGTGGGTGCAACCGATTATCTCACAAAACCCTTTGGCGAAAGTGAACTGCTAACGCTGGTCGAGCGATATGTGGGGCTAGGACGACCCAACTATTCCCAGCCCGATCGACTTTTGGCAGAAGCTTTAGGAGATGAAATGGAGGTGATCAAAGTCACTTCTGCGCCATCTGCACCGCACAGTTGATCAGGCACCGTTGATAATAGGGGGGAAGGGACACCAGATCCTTTAGTTTTTGTAGCTCATTGGGGTACATTGTGGTGACTCCTCCGGTTAACATTGGCGGTCAGCAGGTAATAACGTTATGAGTACAGTTCTAGTTGTGGAAGACAGTGTCACACAGCGGCAGATGATTACAGACCTGCTGAAAGGAAGCGGATTAAGCGTCACGGTTGCCTGCGACGGGGTCGAAGCATTAGAGCAAATTCAGGATCGCCGCCCAGATTTAGTGGTTTTAGACATTGTGATGCCGCGCATGAACGGGTATGAAGTCTGTCGTCGCCTCAAGGCTGACCCGATTACGCAAAATGTCCCGGTCGTCATGTGTTCTTCCAAAGGCGAAGAGTTCGATCGCTACTGGGGCATGAAGCAAGGTGCAGATGCATATATCGCCAAACCCTTCCAGCCGACCGAACTGGTTGGCACGGTCAAGCAACTGCTCAGAGGATAAGTTATGATCGGCAACTCAGATTTTTTGACGGGCAGAGGGCAAGACCAGGCT
>CASBQM010000320.1 GCA_949127645.1 Synechococcales cyanobacterium PMM_0036 | reverse complement strand
ACGCTTGAAAAAAGTAGGCTGTCGCAGAGCAATTTCTTCAGACCAGAGCAACTGATGTTTAGGATCACGACTAATTTCTTCCAGCCAGAGCAACTGCTGTTCCCGCACAATTCGGCTGTTCACATTGACTCGACGAATATGACGCGGCTGAAGAGATTCCAAAATCTGCTGGACTTGAGGAACCACGATCGGTTGCTCTAACTGTTCAGGTTTTGCCGCTTCACAGAGCAATTGCAAAACGCCCTGAGCAAACATCGCTCTAGTCCTAATCCCAGAACCCGCCAATCTTTCATTTAATACTTGAATAATTGCAGAGACGCTTCCCTGACGGGCTTGCCTCACAATGTCATCGATTGGATCTATCATGTATCGTTCAAAGTTAGATTAATTGTGACCTTAAGAATTTAGAGGACTGTTTGTTAGGCTGTTTGTTAGAAATAGACGCACATATTCTGAGTCATAATTTGACAAACAGATTTAAAGATATGTTAAATCTTCGGCGATTCAAATTTGAAGTGTGTTTCTCTAGCTTATGTTAACGGCAAGTCTTTCAACAGCAAGTCTTTCAACAGCAAGCTAATCCTTCATGTTAATTTCAAAACATTGGTTTCAACCATTATTCAAGCATCCATTATTCAAGCATTAGTTCAAGGCTGCTGTAGTAAATGATGATAGTCATTAAACCGACGAATCTGCCATAAATCTGTGTTGAAGCGATTTTGATCGGTACGTTCCCAGCGCGATCGATCAATCCAAAATTCAAATAACGCCGTGTTGCGAGGATGCAGTCTCCAGGATCGATCGCACCCCAAAAGCTCTGCAATTAAGTGCTGCAAAATCCAGCTATGGCTAACGATCAAAATCTGTTCGCCGTTGTGATGGCGATCGAGCAAAAGCTGAATAAACCGACGGCTGCGATCGCGGGCATCCTGCAAAGACTCAGCTCCCGGAATTTGAATCCAGTCCGGAGAGTTTTCTAAATCTTTGCATAAATCGGGGTAGTGTTCCATTGCCTCGCCCCAAGTCAGCCCTTCAAATACGCCATTTTGAAATTCTCGTAGCTCGTCGGCATAATGAATCAGAATTTGAGAACTGTCACTCGCTAGGGATTTAGGCAAATCAATTTCGTCACCCATCAAATCGCTAACAGCGGCAGGTAGAGGCTCTGCGGTAAAGCACGATCGCAAAATTTCGCTTGTCTGAGCCGTGCGCTTCAGGGGGCTACTGTAAATACAGGTTGGATGCCAGGATTCCGTCAGCAGTCGTTGAGCCAGCTTTTCGGCTTGAAGTTTGCCCTCTGGCGAAAGATCAAACTCGCCGTTGCCCTGCATTCGCTTTTGCAGATTGCCGATCGACTGAGCATGGCGGGTAAACAGTAGCTTGAGCGGATTCATGCAGATGGGGCAACCCTAAGGTTGAGCAGTAGGAAAAGATAATTGCCTGAAACTCTTGTAACTCATCTAAAGAAGCAGCGCCCTAGATATTAATTTTTGCAACAGAAATGAGAGCCGGAATTGACAGAGCGTTGGAAAGCAGTAACAATGGACACACTAAATGAGATTGTTCCTTAGCAAGTCAGGATGAGACGAACGTAAGAGTATCGGTTCGAAAGGTGTGAATCGAAAGATGTGAACGATTTTAGGAGCTGTTGCCTCCAGATTTTCACCCTCTCGGCTTCTAAGGTTAAAAACCTTGTCTCAAGTTAGCTGGTTGACGCACCCCTCACGGGGTGCTTTTTTAATGAATTGCTTCCCTGAAAGGTTCGCCTCTTTCAAAAATCAACGGCCTTTAAACCTGACGTTACAACTAATGCTCTGAAGGAGTATCGTCATTCATCAATTCACGCTGTGCAGCTTCGCTAATGACGCGTCGCAGCCACTCCGTGCGATCGGGCAAGCGGTGAACCACCTCATAAACTGATTCAGGTAAACGGACACCAATTACCCGTTTAGAGAGAGGTTCATCGCCCACCTGTGTAAAGGTTCCGCCTTGAGATTTTTGTCTGGGATTGAGTAGCGGCATGGTCGGTCTGTATCGGGTCTGTATTGGGTCTGTATTGGGTCTGTATCGGGTCATTCTGCGATCGCAGAACGGCATAATGTTAACACGGTTTTTCTGAGTCGGATCAGGCGTGGAGTAGTACATTTTTAGGTCTGGATAACCGTACAAAATTTAATTACATATTTCCCCACAAGAACGCGTTAACTCGATAAAATAGATATATGAAAAGTTATTGAACCATCTAGAGATTGTACTACTCAGTTAAAGCATTTTAGACTTTCACTCAGCTAGATTTAGCCCATAGCTTTTTAGCCTCTCAACTACTCCTCATTCCTTACGTGATAATGACTCCTTTTATTAACACCGAAGCCGTTGAAGCGACATTGAACCAGACCGCGATCGCCCTCCAGACGCACTTTGTTCAAGAGACGGGCGAATGGTATGGCGCAGAAGATTTGCAGAAAGCGCTGACTCAGTGGCTAGAGCTATCGATCGAGGCATTGGCAGAAGATGCTTTGTTTCATGCTGTAGAGGGCGATCGCGGTCTGGTTCAATGT
>CASBQM010000319.1 GCA_949127645.1 Synechococcales cyanobacterium PMM_0036 | reverse complement strand
TGATGGCGGCAGCATTCTTGATATCATGGGGATACTTCCTGTTATGGAAATTTGTGGCGTTGGCGCAAGCCTCGCGCAGCGATCGCTCTCGTGTTTTCCAGGCAAGAAGAGCGATCGCTGCTGTTTGATATCAATCGTTAAAGGACTCAATTGAGTCCTTGTCAAGATCCAAATGGGGCTAATTCGGCTGAAAATTCGAGAGTTGGCAGACGAACGGGGATGGACGCTCAAGGAAGTTGCAGAGCGTTCTGGGCTAAACTACAGCACTGTTAAGAACTACGTTCAGCGCGAATCAATGACTATGACTGACTACACGGCTATTCACAAATTAGCTCGTGCGTTTGATGTGGCGATCGAGGATTTAGTGGAAATTTTGGAGGAGTAAACTTACTAGTGATCCCCCCTAGTCGTTTTTGGGCTTCTGTTTGAGGATAGGGATCTGGCTCTGGGGAATCCCATCCAGGGCGATCGCATCTCTACCATTTTCATAAGCAGCTTCGTAAGCAAGATCTGCTCCGAGTGCATTGTAAAAGCCTTGGGCAAATTTGAGGGCGGCTTTGTCGAGGATGGCGCTGCTCATGCCGATCACGTAGGGAATGTGTCGGACGATCGCCTCGGCTTGTTGATCAGAGTAGCAAGAATTGAGAACTACACATTCTATACTGGGGAATCGACTGAGATGAGCAGCGATCGCTTCAGTGGGAACAAATTTAGTTTTACTGTTGCCATTGTCTAAAGCAAGTCCATCGGCTTCACCATGACAGCAGAAATATACGATTTGGGGATTAAATCGGGGTAGGAGAAAGTGTAAATCTTCGGGGCGGACTGCCCAATGCTGTTCCAGTTTAAACCGATCGCCATAGTCCGATTTCTGCAAGGCTTCGGTAATGATGCGGGCTTCTTCGTCGAGGCGGAGGCGGGGACGATCGGTAGGGCTGGCGGCGAGGAAGAGAATGGTGCGGATTTTAGGGCGATCGCGGTTGTTCGATTCTGTGGCGAAATGATTGTGTTGGATGCCAATTTGATCGCCTTGAACTGTGACATCTCCGCTGTTGAAGGTGCCAACTTGGTTGATGTGAAATATCGGTTGATTTTTAGAAGAGTTTGACATTTTCTTACTCTGTCGGCAACAGGGGTTCAAGCAGAATTAACAATCTTGGAATATCTGAGTTTGCAGTGTTCCAAACTTCATCCCAATCAATATCGTCGTATTCATGAATTAAATTGTCACGCATACCTGCAATTAACGACCAGGAAATGTCAGGATGCTGAGTCCGAAAGTCTTGAGAAAGGCGTTTAACTGCTTCACCCAGAATTAGGAGCTGGAAGACGATCGCTGACTGTGTTTTGTCGTCTTCCATGAAAGCAGCTTTGTCGAGTCTCTGTTTGTATCTCAGGACTTTCTGTGCAGCTTGTTCAATGTCAAGCAGGGTAGCGGTGTCTCTATTTCTGGGCATAAAGTACTTGAGCCGTAGACAAAATATCTTGACGACGAATCCAGTTGGCACTACGCTCGATCGCCCGTTTGCTAATCAAATCTACTTTGCGTCCGCAGAGGGTTTCTAGCTCTTGCTGCATTTGGGCATGATCGAGTAATCCCCATTTTGCTTCTGGTGCAAAAGCTGCTAATAAATCAATATCGCTATCTGGATGAAAGTCTTCGCGCAGAATAGAACCAAATAGGGAAAGTTCGGTAATCTGCCAGCGATCGCAGAAAGATTCGATTTGGACAATTGGGAGAGGAATAGCAGTTTTCATAGTCTATGCTTTGCCGTCTGAGTTGTGCTGGGTGCCAATCTGATCGCGTTGAACATTGACGGTTCCAGTATTGAGATTGCCAACGGTGCTGATGTGATAGACGTTCGTGGTTTTTTCTTGGTTTTCTGTTTGTGAATTTTCTGGTTCTAGAGCAGCCTGGAAGATTTCGTAGTTGTAGAATTTGCAGCGAGCTTGGATGGAGGCGATCGCCTTTAAACAATCCACCGTACCATTGCATTCCATTTGCCAAAGCTTCATTAAAAGCGAAGCATTGCCGATCATTCCTAATGATACAGCCGCGATTATACGAATGCCTAAATCTTTATCTTCATCTTCAAGTGTTTTACTCAGCAAGGTAATGACTTGTTCACCGCCAATATGTCCCAATGCAGCAGCAGCAGACATTTGGATCTCGGGATCTTGATGTTTAAGCATCTTGCTTAATGAAGCAACTGCTTGTTCGTTTCCAATGCTTCCCAATAGTTCGACAGCAGCTTGACAAATGGAATTCTCTTTATCTTCAAGTGCTTTAACTAATAAGGACATCTTTTGTTCATCATTAATATTTCCTAATGTTTGAACAGCATTCCAACGAATATTATGATCTTCATTTTCGAGATCTTTGTCTAGTTGGGCAATTGTTTTTGCTCCGCTAGGTGTCTTTAATGATTGAGCAACGCTCAATGGATTCGATAAGTTTTTGTGTTCAAGTATCTTATTTGGTAAGTTAGTTGTTTGCTTATTCCTCATTTCTTCCAAAATAGAATTAACCATACGACGAGTAGGAAGTACTTTATTTATCGAAGTAATTGCTTGTTCACTACCAATCTTCTCTAATGCATCAACAGCTTTGAAACGAATAATAAGGTCTGGATCTTCAAGGGTTTTGGACAGCGCGGCAATTGCGACTTCAGAACCTGTATCACCTAAAAGCTCTATTCTAAGAATTTCCGTTACTTCTAAAGCATTAATTAGTTTTACAGTTTGCTTTTGAAGCTGTGGCTTGACCTCTCCTGCTAACCTCGCCCCCAACATTAAATCTACCCCGATCGCTAACTCCACCACCCGCACCGCCTGATCCTTATCCGCTAAACCCAACATCAGCGCGATCGCCTCTGTCCACTTCAGATAGTTCAAATACTGCCGCTGTAAATCCACATCGCTTAAGTGCTGCAACTGCTGCAATAAACACTCTGCCGCGTAGTATTCCTGAAGAGACTGGTGGCAGAAACGAATTTTACGATTTCCGGGTTTGCCTTGCCATTGCAACAAATGAAAATCTACCAAACGCTTCAGCGTTTTTTCTGAACCGAGAAGGACTTGAGCATCGACTTCGGGAATATCTAATTGGAAGTCTGTTGGATCGTCTAGTTTCGGAGATTGCATCATCTCGAATGCTAACTTGCTTAAAATGAACCGGGATTCTGTTAGATCAATTCCTTCTTTGGCGCGTTCTGTGTAGAGCGTTGTGAAAGTACGGTATGCCTCGCCGCGAGTTTCAGGAATTTCGTGCTTTGCCTGAAAGATGCTGTAGAGCATCCAGATCATCAGCGGCGTTTGCCCCAAGTCTCTGACTCGATCGCCTAATTTCTGAAGTTGAGAGCGATCGGAGTTAGGCAAGCGCTCTTCTAAAAACCACGCCACCTGTTGAGACGAAGGCGGCTGAAGGTCTAGCTTTCGCTCTAGTCCCAGATTATCCGCTGCATCCCGCGATGTAACAATTACCGGAATGTTGCGACCACAGAATTTTCTGAATTCCGCTCTAGCTCGATCGGTTGGCAACTCATTGAAGCCATCTGCCAAAAGCAAAAGTCGCTGATCTTTTATCAGTTGCTTGATCTCTGGAATTTCGAGATCAAGATCGCTGTTTCCTAGTGCAGTTTGAATCAATCCCCAAATTCCCGGTTCATCATAGAGCTTCAGCTCCACCAATACTGGAATTGGAGCTGTTTCATCCTGTTGTGCCCTCTCTGCTGCTTGCCACAAGATTCTTGTCAACAACGTTGACTTCCCTGCCCCTGGACTGCCCACAATCAAAATCTTTTCGTGAGCATAATCGTCGATCGCCTGAAGTACAAGCTGTGTCTTCTCTGGAGGTTTTTCTTCAGGCTGCGTTGGTTTATCTTGGGTTTTGCTATTTAGCTCAAACTTAAACCAAGTGAACTCATTAACCTCATCCATGAACGCATGAGGTTTCCACCACTGCGCGTATTGAGTGGCGATCGACCTCAAGTAATCAGAAAAATCGGGGCTAGAAGTCATGCGATCGGTCAGGTAGCCTGTAAATCTTGCATCCACTGTAGCTCAAGACTCTGAAGCAATTATTGATTCTGCTGAAGCGTTAGCTGATTTCACTGAAGCGTTAGCTGATTTCGCTTGAGCATTTATCGATTTCGCTTGAGCATTTATCGATTTCACTTGAGCGTTTGTTGATTTTGCTTAAGCAATTGTTAGTTTCGCTTGAGCAATGCCATGAAGAGAATATACCTGACAACTCAAATCAGCCCTCATCCCCCAGACCTTCTCCCAAGGCAGGCTACGGTGTACACACAAGTCTGCTGTGTAATGTTTCAAGCTCCGAAGCCCCCTAAGTCCCCCAGAATTGGGGGACTTTGAAGTTCTGGAAGTCCCCAGAACTGGAGGTTGGAGGCGAATGCAGCACGTTCAGCTAGTGTAATAAACGTGGGTACAGGGTAGCCCAAGGCAAGAGACGAGGAGTAAGAGTTTCTCAAAGTCCCTCTCCTGCCCTGGGAGAGGGATTTAGGGTGAGGGCGATCGGGAAAGTTGTACATCGCGTGAATATGGCAATCTAGAGAGAGCGGTATGGTTGAGATCAGGACTTTAATAAATAATTCGACTGATTTTTCTTATTCTTGAAGAGGCCTATTGCTTTAACCTATGCTCTCGTTTCAACCTCCCGGCTTTGGACAACGCGTTTTTCAGACTTCGCTAGGCGTGATGGTTTATTACACGCCGATCGCTCCCCCATGGCGCGATCCTGATTTCCAAGAACTAAACAAAGAATTCGACTTGCCGCCCCTCCTGTTTCTCCACAGCTTGGGAGGCGGCTCATCGGCTTACGAATGGTCGAAGGTTTATCCAGCTTTTGCACCAGCCTATCGGGTGATTGCGCCTGATCTAATTGGCTGGGGACAGTCTACTCATCCCGTCAAAGACTACCAGGTAGAAGATTATCTGCGCCTGTTCACTGAGCTGTTAGAACAAATTAATCCACCTGTGCCCGTCGTCGCTTCTTCCCTGACTGCTGGGCTAATTATTCGACTAGCGATTCAACGACCGGATTTATTTCAAAGCCTGTTTCTCGTGGCTCCTTCTGGCTATAGCGACTTTGGCTTAGATTACGGGCAAGGAATGGCGGCAAAACTTGCAGGAATTCCTCAGCTCGATCGCCTAATCTATTCTCTAGGAGCCGCCAATGAATTTGCAGTCAGGAATTTCCTGGAACAGTTTTTGTTCGCTGAGCGATCGCGCCTGACTCCCGAAACTGTAGCAGCCTATCTTGCTTCAGCAACTCAGCTCAATGCAGAGTATGCGGCTTTGGCTTCGCTTCGTGGCGATTTGTGTTTCGATTTATCGCTCTATCTAGATCAGCTCACTGTCCCAACGGTAATGGTGTGGGGAGAGCAAGCGCAATTTAGCAGGATAGATCTGGGCAGAAGGTTAGCAAAGCTCAATCCCAAGGCGATTAAAGAATTTTGGGCAATTCCTCAAGCCGGAGTATTGCCTCATCTAGAAACTCCAGAAATTGTCACGGGCTTACTCTTCAAAATGTTAAATAAAGCGCTAAAAACATAGCAGCCTTTTCTCTACGAATAGTACTTAATCGAGTTGATCGGTATTGCGAGTTTGAAATATAAATTCGTGAAGATTAATGATAGACGATCACCTATTATTGATGTTGCGTCACTACGGAATGAGTTTACAAAAAGTCATTGAGATAGATTACATATTAAGGCTAGTAATTGTAAAAGATAGCGTAATTCCAATAGCATATAAACACAAGTTGGTTAATGCTTACTTCATACATACGGGTAGATATCACGTCTTCTAGTTAAGTAATTTTCTAGGATCAAGCAATCATCATGACTACAACATTTCAAAAGCGCGAGAGCGCAACCCTATGGGAGCGTCTATGCTCCTGGGTGACATCGACAGATAACCGCATCTATGTGGGCTGGTTTGGCGTTCTAATGATCCCCACTTTGCTCTCCGCGACTATCTGCTTCATCATTGCCTTTGTTGCCGCGCCTCCTGTTGACATTGACGGCATCCGTGAGCCTGTTGCAGGTTCCTTGATGTACGGCAACAACATTATTTCTGGTGCGGTTGTTCCTTCTTCTAATGCGATCGGTCTTCACTTTTATCCCATTTGGGAAGCGGCTTCTCTTGACGAGTGGCTGTACAACGGCGGCCCTTACCAGTTGGTTTGCTTCCACTTCTTGATCGGCATCTTTTGCTACATGGGTCGCCAGTGGGAACTCTCCTACCGTCTGGGTATGCGTCCCTGGATCTGCGTCGACTACAGCGCTCCTCTAGCTGCCGCAACCTCCGTATTCTTGACCTACCCGATCGGTCAAGGCTCCTTTTCCGACGGGATGCCTTTAGGAATCTCCGGCACGTTCAACTTCATGTTCGTATTCCAGGCTGAGCATAATATCCTGATGCATCCCTTCCATATGTTGGGCGTAGCGGGCGTGTTTGGCGGTGCATTGTTCTCCGCAATGCACGGTTCTTTGGTCACTTCTTCATTGGTTCGTGAAACCACCGAAGTTGAGTCACAGAACTATGGCTACAAATTTGGTCAAGAGGAAGAGACTTACAACATCGTTGCCGCTCATGGTTACTTCGGTCGCTTGATCTTCCAATACGCCAGCTTCAACAACAGTCGTTCACTGCACTTCTTGTTGGGTGCATGGCCAGTTGTGGGCATTTGGCTAACGGCAATGGGCATCAGCACGATGGCGTTTAACCTAAATGGCTTCAACTTCAACCAGTCTGTGCTGGATAGCCAGGGTCGCGTGGTTAGCACTTGGGCAGACATCTTGAAC
>CASBQM010000318.1 GCA_949127645.1 Synechococcales cyanobacterium PMM_0036 | reverse complement strand
TGCAAAAGCTGCCAACCTAGACCAAAAACAGAAGGCGGCTGTCTTTCATCAGAAGCCAGATTGAGCAGCCGCATTGCCGCCCGATTGCGAATCAGGATTTCGCCATGGTTGTTGAGCAATAAAACGCCAACCTGCATTTCTCGAATCAACATCCTGAATCGCTTTTCACTTTCTTGAAGCACCTGCTCTCGCAGTAGATGCACGGCAATGTAGCGATCGAATAGCGATACAGCCAGCGCTAGCACCAGAATAGCGATCGTGCCGACCCCGATCGTAATGGCAAATTGGGAAGGGTTAAGAAATGCAGTATTGCCGAATATCGAGTCGGGCAAAAGGGCAGACTGATTTGCCTTGGCGGATTCTCTGGCTAACTCGCTGCCCACTGGATAAGGCACCGAGTCAGGATATGCCACAAAATGCGTGGCTGCCATGCCCAGGAAATGAACGATGCCCATCGCTAGCCCCATCACTAGCGCACCGCTGAGCCTCTGCCGCATTAGCCTTCTAGGGCTTTCTTTGAGGCGAAAGGCAAGGCGCAGGGCTGCAAAGGAGAGAGCAATAGCTATAATCACCGAGATAACCACTAGCACCAGGTTATATTGAATGCCAACCGCCGTCTGCATAACGGTCATACCCGTGTAGTGCATCCAGGCGATCGCCCCGCCCATGCAGATCGAGCTGCTGATAAATCGGGGTTGCCTTAGTCCTGACCGACTCAGTAGCCCCAAAGCGATTCCAGAAACCACAATGCTGTGAATCAGCGATAGCAGGATTGCCCAAACCTTATATGCCACCACTTGAGGCAACTCAAATGCCATCATGGCAATGAAATGCGTGAGCCAGATGCCCGTTCCCATAGCGATCGCTCCGCCCATTAGCCATAGCCAGCGCCTCTGGCGTTCGGCGGGAGAATGCCCCCGACCTGCCAAATCTAACGCCGTATAAGACGCA
This sequence comes from Synechococcales cyanobacterium PMM_0036, assembly GCA_949127645.1. GTDB lineage: Bacteria > Cyanobacteriota > Cyanobacteriia > Elainellales > Elainellaceae > Drouetiella. Next base: position 6,848 of record CASBQM010000318.1, on the reverse strand, counting down.
ACGATGGAGAGTGCCAGAGAGAGCGCTACCAGGCTAAACCTGTAGGTGCCCGTGAACGCACTCAGGAAAGGATTAGTGAGAAATGCCGTTGTCAGGTTTGAGAGTGTCACACGATTCTGGAGTGCAATGAAACTTGTAAGTCTGTCAATACGCGAAAGGCAGGGCGTGAAGGGCAAGTCGTAAAAAGCTCAGTCTTGCTGAATCCTGCTATTCAGCACTGCCAAAAGCGCTTGCTAGAGATGCCAGTTGTGAGCTGACTAAATTTCTACAACCAAAATAGCGCCCGTAGGCTGATTTTCTTCTACGAAGATTTTTCCGCCATGGGCTTCGATCGCCATTTTGCAAAAGGCAAGCCCCAAGCCCATTTGAGCCACTCCATTCACAGAGTCGCCCACCTCATATTTGTCAAAGATAGACTGACGTAACTCCGCTTTGATGCCCTTGCCCTGATCGGCAACCTCAAGCCGCGCTCGCTGGCTTGAGGGAAAGCTAATCTTTAGCGTTACCTGGCTACCGCAGGACGAAAACTTGATGGCGTTAGATAGCAGGTTATCCAAAACGCGCCTTAGCAAAGCAATATCTACATAGACAGGCTGGTGTTGCAGGGGTAGTTCGCTAACGAGGTCAATTTGTTTGGCAAGGGCGATCGCCCGAAAATCGGCGAGAGATTGCTGAGCTAGCTCACAAAGATCCACAGATAATCGCTCTAGCACCAGCTTGTTTGCCTCTAGCTTTGCCATTAGCAATAGGCTGTCAATCATCGACTGAAGCTGTTGCCCCGCCTGAAGAATTTGCTCGACCTTATGGTGCTGCATTCCCTGTAGCTCGGTACGCTTGAGAATGGCACATGACAAGATGATGCTAGTCAGCGGATTGCGCAGATCGTGAATCACCATGTCCGACATATCTTGCCGGAGCTGAAGTGAGGCTTGCAGGGCATCGTGCTGTTTTTTGATGCGCAGCATCGATCGCACCCTAGCCCTCAGCTCTAGTGGATTAATGGGTTTATCAATAAAATCATCTGCACCTGTTTCCAGGCATCGCGCCAAAACAACCTTGGAGCTGAGCGCCGTCACCATAATTACAGGAATATGCTGAGCTGAGCTGGTTTTAATCCAGCGACAGACCTCAATGCCATCCATGTCGGGCATCATCACATCCAGCAAAATCAAGTCAAGCGGGACAGTTTCTATACGTTTAATCGCCGCCGCGCCGCTTGATGCATAGTGCAGCTCATAATCTTCGCCAAACAAGATGCCTTCGATGACATCAAATCCGCTAGGCTCATCATCTACGACCAAAATAGAGTTTTTTTTGTCCACGAGCCGACCTAATACGCTTTTGTACTTTAGCTTTTACCTGCTTTAGCTTCTCCTTGCTTGAGGGGAGATCATAATCCTCGTTGCCTGACAAACCCTTTGCCCCCTCATCCCTCAATTACTTTAATGCGCTCTCATACCCTATGCCTTCATACCCATGCGCTTTTGAATGATTAGGTTTGTCTTTTTAGGATGCCCACCTCAACAGTAAAACAAAGCTGTTTCATCTTGAGCTGGAGCGTGTTATGAATCTGTTGACCATGGCTCAAGATAGCGCTGGCTCAAGATAGTGCTGGATTAGCTCAACAAGCTGCTTGAGCCGAACTGGCTTAATTAAATAATCATTGGCTCCTGCCAATTGACACCTTTCTTGCTCTCCCGGCAAAGCCAAACTGGTTAAGGCAATGATGGGCACATGGACGAGGTGCGATCGAATTTGACGAATGGCTTCTAATCCATCTAGTTTTGTCCCCTGGCTATCTGCCGTGCCCCCTATTTGGGCATCAATCAAAACTAAATGGGGCGACTGAGCGATCGCCTTTTGTACTGCCTCAGCGCTATTGTGGGCGAGGATCGTTTGAAACCCTCGCATTTGGAGATAGTCCGTTAGAGTGGCGATACTATCTGAATCATCTTCGGCTAAGAGAATGCAAGGTTCAGCCACTAGAACAAGCTGTGGCTCTGGAAAATCTTCTAAACAAACGGCTCCATTCCAGGAGGGCGGATTTTGGGAAATTTGCCAGGGTAACGTCACCCGAAAGCAGCTTCCTTGCCCAACTTCGCTGGATACCATGATCTGTCCGCCGTGCAGCTCGACAATTTGCTTGACTAGAACTAGACCTAACCCCGTGCCTTCGTAGTGCCGTGAGAGGCTGCTGTCAAGCTGCACAAACGTTTGAAACAGCTTGCTGATATCTTCTGGGGCAATGCCAATTCCCGTGTCAATGATGTTAAAGCTGAGGTTGTTCTGAGCCGGATCTCCCTGCACTTCTAGAGTGACGCGCCCTCCTTCAGGCGTAAACTTCACGGCGTTGCTCAGCAAATTCAGCAAGACTTGCCGCATCCGGCGCTCGTCAACCTGAAGGGTGCCCAAATCATCGCTGAGGACGCAAACCAAGGAGATGCTTTTTTGGTGAGCCTGCTGGCGAATCATCGTTAGGCTGACTTCACACAGGCTATGAATTGAGGTTTCGGTCACATGGAGATCTAACATACCAGCCTCAATTTTTGCCAGATCCAGCACATCATTGATTAGCTCCAGCAAATGCTTACCGCTGCTTTGAATGATGACGAGAAACTGGCGCTGTTTGTCCGTGAGCGTGCCAAAAGCCCCTTCCTGCATCACTTCTGATAAGCCCAAGATGGAATTGAGAGGAGTGCGCAATTCGTGGCTCATGTTGGCTAAAAACTCGTCTTTGAGGCGAGTGGCGCGGGCAAGTTCGGCATTGGTTTGAGCCAACTGCTCGTTAGTCTGATAAAGCTGGGCTTCGGCGGCTTTGCGATCGCTAATATTCATCCACGAGCCGATGCGCTCTAGCGGGTTGCCCCATTCATCTTGCACCAGCTTAGTCTGGTCATAAAGCCAGCGGTAGCTACCGTTTTTGTGACGAAACCGATACTCGCAGGTGGCGTAGCCCTGCTGAAGCATTTCTTGCTCAGCCGTTGTGAATACAGTGCGATCGTCTGGGTGGATGCCGTTGATCCAAAAATCTTTCTCCAGGCACTCATGCGACTCGTACCCCAAGATCTGCATCACGTTGGTGCTAATAAAAGTTAGCGTTAGCGGCTGGTCTTGCATACTAGGCGTTGCCGCGTAGATGATGCCAGGGCTAGAAGACAGCAGATGGTGTAGCCGCTCTTGGGCAACAAAGAGCTGTTCTTGAACAACTAGCAGCTTGTGTTCAGTTTGCTGACGCTCGGTAATATCTTCAGTCATGCCCATCAAGTAGAGCGGAGCACCTTTGGCATCCGGGATAAGAGCGACCGTCAAGTTTGCCCAAAAAGTGCTGTTATCCTTGCGAATAAACCGTTTCAGCATTTGGAACCGTGAAATTTCTCCTGCTAAAAGCTGCTCAATATAGCGTTGATTAACAGCCATGTCGTCAGCATGGCTGATATCTTCGATGGTCATCTGACCTATTTCTTCAGCGCCATAGCCATACTGCTGGCGATGAACCGTATTGCAATGGGCAAACCGATGCGTCTTAACATCGACAAGGCTGATGGCGATCGGCGCATTTTCAAAAACCGCCCTGAGTCGAGCTTCACTTTCACGGAGCGAGGCTTCGACCTGTTTCAAATCAGTAATATGACGTGCTACAACCAGCACTGACTGAACAGCACCCTCTTCAGTTAATTCAGGAATACATCGGGCTAAGTCTGTCTGCTTGCCGATCAGCAGATCGATTTCGTACTCTAAAGTCTGTTCTGCACCCGTTGTAAACGTACGCTGAATCATCTCCGCCCAGTAGGTGGTTAGCGGTTCGGGAAAGCCAACCTCACTAGGCGTTTTGCCGATAAACTCTGCTGCCGAAATTCCTGTTTCTTGCTCTAGCTTGGGATTAACGTAGCGATAGCGATTTTGGCGATCGAAGCGAATAATCAAGTCAGGAGAGTTTTCGATCAAAGTCCGAAATTCTTGCTCACGCTGGCGTAAAGCCTCATCGATCGCCTTTCTTAGCGTAATGTCTCGGAATGCCACCACACCACCCGCAATTTGGTCAGTCTGGTTATAGAAAGGGCGAATGGTGATGTCGATCCAAACACCCTCCGGCTTTTGAGCATTGCGAATAAAAATCTCTACATTGTCGACCGCTTCGCCCCGGATAGCCCGGATCAAGGGCACCTGATCGAGCGGGCAAGGCGTGAGGCGATCGCTGAGATAAATGCCATAGTGTTCTACCCAATCTTCGGGCGCGATCGCCTCAGCCCCGATTCCCAAAATCCGCTGAGCTGCCGGATTAAACACCAAAAACCGCCCTACTAAGTCAGTCACAATTAAGCCATCGCCAATGTTGTTAAGGACGGCTTGCAGGAGTCGGGCTTGCTGTTGCAGCTTTGTTTGGAACTGCGCCAGCTCCTGAGTCCGTTGATCGACTCTGGTTTTAAGTTCCTGATTCATTCGGTCAAGCACCGCAGTCGATCGCTGGCGCTCTAACTCGGTTGCGGCACGGGCTGCAAAAATCCGCATCAGCGCCTCGGTACGGGCAACGTCAGCAATGGGCTTAGTATCTAAAATGCACAAAATGCCGATCGGGATTCCGGCTGCACTGTACATGGCAACGCCCAGATAGCTCTCGGCTTCTGCCCGTTCTAAAATTTCAACATGGGGGAACATTGCCCGAACTTGGCTAGAGCAGATACAGATGCCCTGCTCTAGAGACCGGGCGCAAGGGGGCACCGTTGACAAGCTGTAGCTGGCTTTGGGTTGAAATTGGTTGTCTGACCAACACACAAGCGTGGTTAGGGTTTGCGCATCTCCTAGCTCCGCAATGCCGACATGGTAGACCCCCAACGCCGACACCAAGCTCTGCACCAGCATCAAGAAAAAATCTTCTCCCGTGACAGAAGCCGTTCCCTGCAAAATAGTCTTGAGGGCAGCTTCTGTGCGTTTGCGATCGCTAATGTTGACCCCAATGCCCAAGACTCCATACTCTTGGCGATCGGGCAGCCAAATCGGCTGTTTTTGCCACTGAAGCCACTCAGTGCCGTGATGTAGGGCGCTATCCACCTGCTCTTCGGCAATAAACATACCCTGCCGATTATCAATCACCCACTGGTTTTGCTGGCGAAACAGCTCGGCTTGTTCGGGGCTAGCGCAGAAATCTTCTAGCTTTTTAGTCAAAATTTCTTCCAAGGGCAGGTTGTGAAAGTTGGCGATCGCCTGATTTGCCAATACATAATTCCCCTGGGCATCTTTGACAAAAAGCAGGTTGGGGTTAGTATCAATCACCTGACGCAAAAATTCTCGCTGCTGCTGAAGTTGGGCTTCGCTAGCGGCAAGGGCAAGCTCTGTTTGCTTGCGATCGGTAATGTCGATCATTAGCCCCATTGCCTGCACTAATTCGCCTGCCTCATTGCGCACCCCGCGACCTCTGCCACTGAGCCAATGCAAGCTGCCATCAGGATGCACCACTCGATACTCAACTTTAAAGTCAGAAGAGGTTTCTAGAGAGTTAGCCATTGACTGCTCAACGCGCTCTATATCTTCTGGATAAACACGGTTGCGCCATGCCTCATAAACAGGCTGATAGGTGCCAGAAACGAGTCCTAGTAACCGCTCTGAATTTCTATCGAATGCCACTCTGTCGCTGGCAAAATCCCAAACCCAGCTCCCCACATTGGTATAGTCCAGCGTGAGCTGAAGTCGCCCCTCAAGCTGCGAAAAAGCCCTAGGACACGTCAGGTTGTCAGGGCTTGGGATGCGTCCCACATCTGCCGCCCTCACCCTAAATCCTTCTCCCTGCATGGGAGAAAGGGCTGAGGGATGAGGGAAATCTTGCAAATCAGGGCTGTTCCGCTGCTGAATGATGAGCATCGTGCCATTCGCATGAATCATCTTGAGCCAAAAGGGGCGATCGTCTAAACAAACCCCACGGCAAACTTCAGAGCCTTCCCCAGAGCCATCTCCAGAGCATTTTTCAGGGCTTTCCTCAGAGCCATCTTCCTGCATAGATGCCTGAACCACCCCCAGAATAGTGCCGATCGAGAGCTGAGATAAGCGATCGAATGCGTTGTTGCACCACTCAATTTGCCCCTGATTATTGACCCAAGCGATCGCATCCTCGACATACGCCAAAGCCAGCTTCATTTGATTGAAAGCAGCTTGATTGAAGGCTGGGCTAAGCGTAGTCTGAGGAGGGTGAATTATCCCAAAAGGTTCAGCCTCGTTATGCATAATTGCGTCGTCATGCGTCATTGCATCATTGTGCCTATATGGAGTCAATTGCAGGGTCAGCCATCTTAATCTACGGTTTTAAGCTGTTTTGAGCAGTTGAATTAAGTCTGTAGCACCTTAAATTCAATATAAAGTAACTTAATACAAAGCAACTCAATATGGAGCAGCCTTGCTTTTTGTGACATCATGCCTTCAGTGCCTCTCATTGATTTAATTGCAGCCGCTCAATCGGGCGATCGCCTCATCAGCTTTCCCACAGACACCCTGCCTGCTCTCGCAGTGCGCCCCGATCGCGCCAGCCTAATTTTTGCGGCAAAACAGCGGAGCCTGACGAAACCCCTGATTTTGATGGCAGCAGAAGCAGGAGATCTTTGGCAATATGTGCAGGGAAGTACAGCAGACCGTGCAATCTGGCAGCAAATCGCCAATTGCTACTGGCCCGGAGCGCTGACTCTCGTGCTACCCGCCAGCGATCGTCTGCCGCCCGAAATTAACCCCACCGACCCAACCACCCTTGGGCTAAGAGTGCCCGACTGTGCGATCGCTTGCCACATTTTGGCTCAAACTCAGCCGTTAGCCACAACGAGCGTCAATCGATCGGGAGAACCACCGCTGCAAACGGTGGCAGAAAT
>CASBQM010000317.1 GCA_949127645.1 Synechococcales cyanobacterium PMM_0036 | reverse complement strand
GGTTTGTGAGAGGTGGGGCGGGCGCAGCCCGCCCCACCTCTCACAAACCATTTAGGATTGCTATATTTCTCCAGCTTTAATGTCTTTTTAACGCTTATTTTTTGAAAAGGGGACAACGCGCCCCTTTCAGAAAATAAACAACTTTGAAACGCGATCGCCAGACACCTGCAAAAATCGCCTAGGATAATGACAGACAAATGTACTGGCTGCGATTAATCCCCCATGCTTGATCTGATTAAACTTGCCCGTCAGATGCAGGGCATCGGTCAACATCTAACCCAGGAAGCTGCTGCCACCCGTCAGCGTCTAGACTTGGCTCAGCAGCTATTGGCGCAAGCCCGTCAGCATCAGGATGACCTTGTGACCCAACAGCAAATTTGGCGCGATCGCCTAGGCTTTGCTGCCGCCGCACCCCTAGAGCCGCTGGATACGCAAATTGATCTCACGCCTGCTCCGCCTATTCACACCGTCCTCGCTACAGACGGTTCCCAGATTGCCCCTAGCCACCACGAAATTGCCTACTGTTACTTGATTAACGTGGGGCGAATCGTGTTGCACTATGGACAAAATCGCCATCCGCTCTTGGATAACTTGCCCGAAGTTTTCTATCGTCCTGAAGATCTCTACGTCTCTCGGCAGTGGGGCATTCGCACAGAAGAATGGATGGGCTATCGGCGCACCGTGTCTGAGGCGATCGTCCTCTCAGAGCTGGCGACAGATTTCATAACAGATTCCGTGGCGGACTCCAATTCATCCACTGCCAGCACTCTCGCCATGGTGGATGGTTCGCTCATTCACTGGTTCTTGGAACCGCTGCCCGCAGATGCCCGTAGCTGCATTTTGCCGCCCATTCTGGAGGCGTGGGATAAGCTCCGAGCGGCAAGGATTCCCCTTGTGGGCTACATCAGCGCAGCAAGGAGCGGCGAATCGCTCAACTTTTTGCGACTACACACCTGCCCTTTTCTGGCTCCAGACTGCATGACTCACTGCCAGGGACAAACAGAACAGGCTCCCTGTCAAGTATTTGCGCCCTTGCGAGATACGGCGCTCTGGGGGTTAGTTCTAGAACCCGGACAGCGCGGCGCGATTTGGCGCAGTTCAGCAAAGATTCTAGAAGCCTATGGCGATCATGCGATTCACTTTTGCTATGTACACATGGGTTCGGAAGTTGCCCGCGTCGAGTTTCCGGCATGGGTTGCCGAAGATCGAGACCTGCTGGAGACGGCGTTAAGCTTAACCATGACTCAGGTACAGAAAGGCTACGGCTACCCGGTTGCCCTGGCAGAAGCCCACAACCAGGCGGTCGTGAGAGGCGGCGATCGCGCTCGGTTCTTCGCCCTTCTAGAGCAGCAGATGATCCGTGCCGGATTGAGAAACGTCGGCACCTCCTACAAAGAAGCTCGCAAGCGAGGAAGTATCGCCTAAAATCCTGCCTAATCCAAAATCCAAAATCCAAAATCTAACAGAGGGGTACCATGAGCCGAATTGTTTTAACCACGATCGGGTCGTTAGGCGATCTGCATCCGATGCTGGCGATCGGTCTGGCTTTGCGAGAGCGGGGGCATGATGTTGTGTTTGCCGTGGTCAAGCAGTTTAGCGACAGAATCCAGGCTTTAGGGTTTGAGGTTCAGCCCATTCGTCCTGACCAGGCTTCCCCCGACGATCCCGAAATGATCGCCCAGATGATGGATCTGCAAAAGGGCACAGAGCGACTGCTGCGAGACTATATTTTTGCCAACCTGCAGGAAACCTATACTGATTTGCTAGCGATCGCTCAGGGAGCAGATTTTATCCTGACAGGTGAGGTCGTCTACGCTTCGCGGCTCGTGGCTGAAAAGCTGGAAATTCCTTGGGCTTTTTGCGCGCTTTCTCCTGCTTCTATTTTTTCCGTCTATGATCCTCCCGTGTTGCCAACATTGGAGGGAATGGCGAAACTTCGATCGCTCCCTTTTATCAATCGTGGGTTAAAAAATCTTGCCCGATTGGCAACGCGCACCTGGGCTAAACCCCTGCATCAACTTCGGCGAGAGTTGAAATTATCGCCGATCGGTAATCCCATCCTAGATGACAAGTTTTCACCCCATCTGGTACTCGCCCTTTTTTCATCGGTGCTGGCTACTCCCCAAATCGACTGGCCGTCTAACACCGTACAAACCGGATTTACCTTCTATGACGGTACCTTGGAAGGGACGGGCATTGCCCCAGAACTCCAAGATTTTTTGGCGGCAGGTGAATCGCCTATTGTCTTTACGCTGGGTTCTGCCGCCGTGTTTGATCCAGGTGATTTTTATCGTGACAGCATTCAGGCTGTGCAGCAGCTCAACCGAAGGGCTGTGTTGCTCATGGGACAGAATTTACCTCCAGAAAATCTGCCAGAGAGCATCATAGCTTGGGACTATGTTCCTTATTCAGAGATTTTCCCTCATGCTAGCGCGATCGTCCATCAGGGGGGCATTGGCACGACTGCCCAGGCTTTACGAGCAGGTCGCCCCACGCTGGTCATGCCCTACAGTCACGATCAGCCTGACAATGCCGCCCGCCTGGAGCGTTTAGGCACCTCTCGCACGATTCCTCGCCAACACTATCAGGCGACAAGAGCTGCAAGAGAACTGCGCGCCATGCTAGAAAGCCCTAACTACGCCGCCCAAGCCGCAGCAGTGGCTCAGATTGTTCAAACCGAAGAGGGAGCGCGCGTCGCCTGTGATGAAATTGAGAAGCAGCTTACACTAAGCCCCTAGCGTAATTTGAAAGAATCCTAACCATGCTGATTCAGTTAGCCGAATCTGATGCTCAAATCTTGGGCTGCTTTTCAACTTTGGTGCAGTTGCGTCCGCACCTAGAGTCCGGTGATTTTGTCGATCGCGTTCGGCGGCAGATGCAGACTGGCTATTGCTTAGCTTTTATTGCGGGTGAGAAAGAAACGAGTCTAAGTGAGACCAGCCGAGCGATCGCCGTTGCTGGGTTTCGCGTGTCAGAATGCCTTGCCTCAGGCAAGTTTTTGTATGTTGATGATTTGGTTGTCGATGAGCAGGGGCGATCGCAGGGCTATGGTCAGCAGCTCTTGCACTGGCTGATAGACTATGCCAAGCAGCAGGGCTGTGCAGAATTCCACTTGGATTCTGGAGTTCAGCGATTTGATGCCCATCGCTTCTATTTTCAGCAGCGGCTAAGCATTACCTGCCACCATTTTGCCCGATCGCTCTAGCGACCGACAAGACGGGATACAAGATTAGCTAAGGGAGACACAGCTTTGCGTCACCGTCTTGGCAAGCGATCGCAGCATATTTGCCGTCGTCGCAAAATCAACGCAGCCATCCGTAATGCTTTGACCATAGGTGAGCTGAGAGAGATCTTTGGGAATAGATTGTTTACCCGCCACCAAGTGACTTTCCACCATCACGCCCATAATGTGTCTTGAACCTGCCGCCAACTGCGCCGCCATATCCTCCAGCACGATCGTCTGACGGCTGTAATCCTTACTAGAATTATCGTGACTGCAATCAATCATCACACGCGGGTTAATGCCCAAACTGGCTAGGGTGCTAGCCGCCTTCTGAACGCTATCGGCATCATAGTTGATGCCCTGCTTGCCGCCCCGCAGCACCAAGTGACCATCCGGGTTGCCCGTCGTCGTCACAATACTTGCCAAACCCTGCGTGTTGATGCCCAGGAAACGATGAGGCTGACTAGCGGCAAGCATGGCGTTTGCAGCCGCATGAAGACTGCCATCTGTATTGTTTTTGAAGCCGATCGGCATAGAAAGACCGGATGCCATTTCGCGGTGGGTTTGGCTCTCAGTGGTGCGCGCCCCGATCGCCGTCCAGGCAATCACATCTGCAATATATTGAGGAATAATGGGGTCGAGCAGTTCAGTCGCAGCCGGAAGCCCCATCTCCGCCAAGCTGACCAGCAGCTTACGAGCCAGACGTAGCCCGGTGTTAATGTCGTAGCTGCCGTCTAAATGCGGATCGTTAATTAGCCCTTTCCAGCCGATCGTCGTCCTGGGCTTCTCAAAGTAGACCCGCATGACGATTTCTAGATCATCCGCTAGCTCCGTTCGCAGGATCGCCAACTTCTCGCCATATTCTTGCGCCGCCTCGATGTCGTGGATCGAACAAGGGCCAACGATAACCAGCAAGCGCCGATCTTCGTTTTGCATAATATTACGGATGCGATCGCGGGTCTGAGCAACTAACGAGGCAGCAGTGT
>CASBQM010000316.1 GCA_949127645.1 Synechococcales cyanobacterium PMM_0036 | reverse complement strand
TTCATTAGGCTTGGGGTTTTTGCGGGAAACCAGCGTTTGGCTAAAGACTGCCACCAAGGAGTTGGAGAGCTGAACCCGCACCTGAGTTTGTCGTTCTGAAGGGAATACGTCAATGATCCGGTCAACGGTTTGCGAGGCTGAGCTGGTGTGCAGCGTGCCAAACACTAAGTGTCCAGTCTCAGCGGCTGAGATGGCAAGGGCGATCGTTTCCAAATCTCGCATTTCGCCCACCAGAATAATATCCGGATCTTCCCGTAGAGCCGCCTTTAGCGCGTTGGCAAAGCTCTTGGTATCTTCGCCCAACTGACGCTGATGAATCAGACTCTTGACGGGTTCATAGACAAACTCGATCGGATCTTCGACGGTGAGAATATGCTCGGCACGAGTGCGGTTGATCAGGTCGATCATGGCGGCTAGCGTCGTAGTTTTACCCGAACCTGTAGGCCCTGTCACCAAAATCAGACCTCTGGGCTTCTCAGACATTTCTCGAACTACGTCCGGCAAGCCTAGCTTGTCAAAATTGGGAATTTTGGAGCTGAGCGCCCGTAAACAGGCAGCATAGGTGCCCCGATCTTTGTAAACGTTGACCCGAAATCGCGCCAGACCTTTCACGCCGTAGGAACAGTCTAGCTCCCAGTTTTGCTCCAGGTTCTTCCGCTGCGTGTTGTTGAGCATACTGAAGATTAGCCGTTGACATTGCTCTGAAGTCATTGGCTCATCGCCGATCGGGGTAAGATGACCGCTAATTCGGAAGTAGGGCGGCAAACCTGCTGATAGGTGCAAATCGGAGCCACCCATCTCGATTAGCTGCTCCATCAAGTCTTCGATCATCATCTCCATGTTGCTCTCTCCTTAAGCGGGGTCTTGATTGAAATAGATAAACATTGGAATAAATACGAGGAGGCGCAGACTAGTGGCAGCGCTAATCCTGGAATCGGGGAGTTGTGCAGTAGGGGCAGTCTAGCCAATCTTGCTTTAGCTCTGCACCACAGCAGCGGCAGGTCAACGAGGTTTTCCGCTTGGCTTTCAGCTCTGCTTCTAGTCCTGTATCGGTAAACGTGACCCGCTCCACTTCCTCTAAAGTCGTTGCTCCTTGGCGCACCAAGTTAAGGCTATAGGCAAGCAGGGTTTTCATGCCTTCTTCCACGGCTGCTTCCTTGATGCGCTCGGTGGGTGCGCCTTCGGTAATCAAAGTTTGCAGTCGTTCGGTAACTCGCATCACTTCATAGACCCCAGAACGTCCTTTATAGCCCACTCCTTTGCAGGTCGAACAGAGCGAATTACTCTCTTTTGCAGCCTGAATTTCATCGTTGCTCAGGGTGTTGGCTTTGTAGAAAGTGACTTCCGCCTCTCCAGAAGCAGACATCCCGAAGCGTCCCAACTCTTCAAGGGTGGGGGAGTAGGGGATGCGGCACTCGCTGCACACTCGCCGCATGAGTCGCTGTGCCAGCACGCCGAGGAGGGAGCTAGACACCATAAAGGACTCCACGCCCATTTCGTCCAGACGGGCAATGGCGCTAGCCGCATCATTGGTGTGTAGCGTCGTCAAAACCAGGTGTCCGGTGAGGGCTGCTTCGATCGCCGTTTTAGCTGTCTCTCGATCGCGGGTTTCACCTACTAGAATCACGTCTGGATCTTGTCGCAGGAATGCCCGCAGAATCGAGGCGAAGTCCATGCCCTTCTCTCGAATCACCTGTACCTGCGTCAGACCGGGCAGAGAATATTCGATCGGATCTTCGGCTGTACTGATGTTGACTCCCGGATCGTTGCGTTCTGCCAGCGCTGAATAGAGCGTCGTGGTTTTGCCGGAACCCGTGGGGCCTGTCACCAGGATTAGACCAAAGGGACGCGCCACCATATCTTGAACAATTTGCAGAGTCTCAGGATCGGTGATTAGCTTATCTAGACCAAGTTGGGTGGCGGAGTTGTCTAGAATCCGCAGCACGACCTTTTCGCCGTAGCGGCTGGGCAGCGTGTTAACCCGAAAATCTACTTTACGGGCATCAAATAAGCGGCGAATCCGTCCGTCTTGGGGCATCCGGCGTTCGGCGATATCCAGGTTTGCCATGATCTTGAAGCGAGCCGTGACTGCCGGAATAATCTTCTTGGGTAAGGACTCCATTCCTTCGCGGAGAACGCCGTCTTTGCGGAAACGGATACGCAGATATTCTTCTTGCGGCTCGATATGGATGTCAGATACGCCTTCCTGGAGCGCCTTAGCTAGAATTTTGTTGGCTAAAGCGACGATCGGCGCGGCATCTGCGTCCTGGAGTGCCGCATCCAGGTTTGCCTCTAGATCTTCGCCTTCTTCTTCTAGCTCCAGGTATTCCAGGTTCTCAATGTCGCCCTTAATATCAACTTTGGCTTGCTGATCCGCCTCTTTCTGAAGTTCAACCTGGTCGTCTAGGTACTGAGAAATAAGCCGCTGGTAGTCTTCTGCGGTGATCACCATCCGCTGGAGCGCTAGTTTTTGAGGACGCAAGATGCGGTTGAGGTCATCTTGCGCTGCCAGATCGTCTGGATCGACCATGGCAACCAGCACAAATGCCGGATCGGTGTCAGTGCGAGAGAGCGGAATCAGCCGATATCGACGGCAGATATCCACCGGGATAAGCGTTTCGATCAGATGATTGAGCTGATTGCCGTTAATCTCGCTAATTTCCGGATCGAGCGATTCAACGCCGTAGAGAATCTTTAGCTCAAAGAGCTGCTGTTTCTTGTATTGACGGAGCAGGTCAGGCGGCAATTGCTGACCCGTCATCATTGCTAGCACGTCCGTCAGCGGTCTGCCTGTTTTGCGGCTCTCAACCAGCGCTTGCTGCATCTGCTCGACATTGACTATGCCAGCCTGAACCAGCTTGTTGCTGAAGGGGGAAAAGTTATTTTGGACGACTAGGGCGCGTCTAGACGAGGAGTTAGCCATAGCTGATTCAGAAAGTTGCCTTACAAATTAGATTGTTCCCAGAAACAAAGGCAGACGTTACCACGGCTAGATAAGAATATGCGGCGGCAAGGGGTGTCATGCAGCAAACGGTATGGTTATTGTAAGCGGTGCCTCTGTTTGAGGCTAGTCATTGAGAAGTCATTGAGAAATCATTGAGGCTAGCCGAAATTTGCTGCGGGGATAAATTTTTGCTGAGAAGACACAATCTAGAGCAATTGCGAAATCTTCTGGTAGCAAAACTGTCAATGGCGATCGCTCCAGTATTCTAGGGTGTAGGTTACGGCTTTTGTTTTTCAATCCAGTTCTCCCACCTAATATTGCTATGCTTTCACAAATTGTGCGTCCGATGGTTCGTACACAGTTGCGATTATTGGCAAATAGTCAGGCAACGCGATCGACCTTAATTGCTACGGTTGCCCAGTGGCTCGGCTTTCTGGGCGTGCAGGCAAAGGTGACTGACCTAGGTACTACCTCTAATCAAATTCAGCTTTCTTTGACCGTGGGCAAGCCTGATGCCTGTGATGGTCATGATTGGGAGCAGATTCTCTCTAATCTGGAAGAATCAGAATCTTTGCCTGAGACTTCTCAGGCAAACATCCTCACCCCACAACAAGAGCGAAAGCTGCAAAGGCTGATGGCTTACATGGTTCAGGTGAGCGATCCAGATCATGTTGTAGATTGGGAAGGGCTTTACCCTCAGTTACAGTCTTTGGGCTTTGAGGAGCCGATGCTGTTGGGCATTAAGTCAGCCACCAAAGTGCCGCAGTCTTTGGAACTGCTGACGGAGGAGCTAGATGCTGACGTGGCGGCGATCGCCCTTTCTAAAGCGGTAGGCATTGCGTTGCTCGATCGAGAGGTCAACGCGGGAGAAGATCAAGCGCTATCAGCATTCTTGAAAGCCATGAATCACAAAAGCTAGCGTGATTCTAAGGGCTGTCCGTCATGTGATTTTCCTGACGCAGACAGCTTTCGATGAACAGATCGATTTCGCCATTCATCACATCGCCGATCGCCGTGGTTTCAGTGCCCGTACGCAGGTCTTTCACGAGCTGGTAAGGGTGAAAAACATAGTTGCGAATCTGGTTGCCCCAGGCAGCTTCCACCATGTCGCCCCGGATATCGGCAATTTCTTTGGCGCGTTGCTCTTGAGCAATCACTAAAAGCTTAGCTTTTAGACGCGCTAAAGCCTTTTCTTTATTCTGAAGCTGCGATCGCTCTTCGGTGCAGCGGACGGCAAGCCCGGTCGGGATGTGTTTGATCAACACCGCCGTTTCCACCTTGTTGACGTTTTGTCCGCCTTTGCCGCCCGATCGCGTCGTGGTAATCTCTAAATCTTTGTCGGGAATCACCAGATCGATCGTGTTATCAAGGATGGGCATGATCTCCACCCCTGCAAAGCTGGTTTGGCGCTTGTCGTTGGCATTGAAGGGTGAGATTCGCACGAGTCGATGGGTGCCTTTCTCGGCTTTGAGGTAGCCGTAAGCATATTTGCCCTCAATTTCGATCGTCACGGACTTGATTCCGGCTTCGTCACCCTCAGAGATTTCTGCCATCTGGACTTTGTAGCCTTGGCGTTCTGCCCAGCGGGTGTACATACGCAGCAGCATTTCTGTCCAGTCTTGGGCATCGGTGCCGCCCGCCCCGGCATTGATGGTTAAAACTGCGCCGCCCTGGTCATAAATTCCTGACAAAAGCTGCTGTAGTTCCCACTGATCGAGTTCGCGTCCCAAGCTGCTGAGGTCAGATTCAGCTTCTTGGAGCAAGGATTCATCGACTTCTAGCTCCAAAAGTTCCAGCACGGCTCTGGCATCCTCTAGCCGTGATCGCCAGCGATCGAGCTGCTCTAGATGAAACTTGAGATCATTTAGCTCTTGCAGCGTTTTTTGAGCAATATCTTGATGGTTCCAAAATTCAGGTTGAGATGCTTGCTCTTCTAAATCCTGAATTTTTGCGGTTAGAGCCGGAACGTCAAAGATACTCCTGAGTTTTACCCAGGCGATGAGAGAGCAGTTCAACTTCGCGCTTAATGTCGAGGGTTTCTAGCATAGATGAAGCGATCGTTTTACGGTTGGAGTTTTCTAGGGACGGGTGAGTTGAGGTAACTCTAGCAGATACATTATAGGGTGGGAGAGTTCGAGAGGGGAGCAAAACCCACTGGCTTCAGTCGTGGGATGTAGCGAACCGCAATCGCTGCTGTTGAGGGGTGCAATGCCCCGAAAACAGCCAGATTCAGCTTGTTCGTTTGTAGCCTAGACACGATACAATTTCACTAACAGGAACGGTATTCAACCTGTCTAAAAACCGAGCCGTCGAAAGACACGCTGAACCTTGACAATTGAATCTATGCGGTTCTACTGCATTGCTCTAGTTTCCTCCTAGCAGTAGGTAAAAGATTCATAGGAACTAGACGAATCAGAATTTTGGAGCAATCCAAACTTAAAAAGGACTTGCAGCAATGCAACTACCGAGGGGCACTCGGAAAGTAACGCTTGGGGAGAATCCCACCTCTGGGCTAGATGAC
>CASBQM010000315.1 GCA_949127645.1 Synechococcales cyanobacterium PMM_0036 | reverse complement strand
CTCTAAGATCGGCTCATTTGCCAAAGCCTCTGCCGCGATTTGCGGAGGGAAGACACACACAGTCTTGAATCTGTTGCCGCAGTTTTTCAGAATCTAGGTTTTGTCCAATCAGCACGATCTGATTTTTGGGTGCGCCTTTCCACTCGGTGTCGTCTAGCGAGAAACGCTTGCCGCTGAGATGGAAGATATGGCGTTTAGGGCTTTCATCAAACCAGAGAATGCCCTTAGCACGGAAGACAGATGCCGGAAGCTGAGTATCCAGGAACTGCTGAAACTTCTTGATGGCAAAAGGGCGATCGCTCTGAAATGAGAGAGAGGTAAATCCATCGATCGCTAAATGATCGGAGTGTCTGTGGTCGTGATCATGCTCACGGTCACTGTGATCATGGTCGCAACTCGCATGGTCGTGGCTGTCATGGGCGTGGCTGTCATGGTCGTGAGCGTGTTGGTCAGGGTGCGCGTGACCGAAATGCTCATGTGGCTCAGGGTTGCGATGGGCGTGATCATCGTGATCGTGATCGTGACTGTGCGCTTTTTCCTTGGACTCAAAGTACTTGTCTGACTCGAATAATCCTACGCTGAGGATTAGCGGCAGCGGCACATTCGACTGCTTGGTGCGAAGAATTCTGGCTCCCTCTTTAACGTCGCGGATTTTGACCTCCAGCGAATCGAGATCGGCTTCATCCACCAGATCAGTCTTGTTCAGCAAGATGATGTCGCCATAGAGGATCTGGTTGTGAGCGGCTTCGCTGTTGAACAAATCCAGGCTGTAGTTTTCGGCATCCACTAGGGTAATGATGGAGTCGAGGCGAGTGAGATCGCGGAGTTCGGTACCCAAAAAGGTAAGGGCGATCGGCAAAGGATCGGCAAGCCCTGTGGTTTCGACAACGAGATAATCAATCTGATCGCGGCGCTCCAGCACTTTGTAGACGGCTTCTACCAGATCATTATTAATCGTACAGCAGATGCAGCCGTTGCTTAGCTCCACCATGTTGTCATCACTGTTGTCTAAAGTAATCAGCAACTCGTTATCGATGCCAATTTCGCCAAATTCATTCACCAAGACGGCGGTTTTAATCCCTTCCTGATTAGTAAGAATATGGTTGAGCAGGGTAGTCTTGCCGCTGCCCAAAAATCCGGTGATGATGGTAACGGGGAGACCATGCTTGGCATCGTCCATTTGAGAAGACGCGCTGGTGGAAGTCACTACTGAAGTCATAGCCAGTCGTTTAGAAAGTTCAGGATAATTAGGAAGCAGTTAGTTTAGAAGATCTCACTGGCTCCGGTTTCGAGAATGAGAATTCCGGAATGAGAACGTCTCTCGCTTATCATTATTATTGCCTGTCTACTCGTAAGTTGTGGCTATAAGTTGTGGCAAGTTTTGTATTTATCCTGAAATTGAGCTTCTAAAATTGAGCGTTTTGAGATTGAGGGGCGATCGCAGGGCAAGGCTACACTTTCACCGATGTTGCACTAACTCACGTTGTACTAACTCACGTTGTACTGACTCAATGCATACATCCTTGCTATCTTTGGCGTTGCTGAATTGATGTATGAATTCTCAGGCTGATTCTCAGGCTGACCCTCACCCTAGCCCTCTCCCGAATGGAGAGGGAATAAGAGCTTTAGCTCCCTTCTCCCTAGGGAGAAGGGTTGGAGATGAGGGCAATTCAGACTTGCATTCAGCAACGCCCCATCTTTAATTCCTAATCTAAACTCATCATGCCGCTCAAACTCTACAACACCCTGACCCGCCGCAAAGAAGTCTTTGAACCCCTTGAGCCAGGGAAGGTTAAGATGTACTACTGCGGCGTGACGGTTTACGACTATTGCCACTTGGGTCACGCGAGAGCCTGCATCATCTGGGATATTGTGCGGCGCTATTTGAGCTGGCGCGGCTATGACGTGCGCTACGTGCAAAATTTCACGGATATTGATGACAAAATCTTGAATCGCGCCAGAGCGGAAGGCTCTACCATGCAAGAAGTTGCCGATCGCTTCATTCAAGCCTACTTTGAGGACATGGCGCGGCTCAACGTCATGGAAGCCAACGAATATCCACGGGCAACCCACACGCTAGATGGCATCAAGCGGCTAATCCACGACTTGGAGCAAAAGGGCTACGCCTATCCATCGGTCGGGGATGTGTACTACTCAGTCCGCGCCTTCTCAGAATACGGCAAACTCTCTGGTCGCAAGCTGGAAGATATGCAGGCGGGAGCAGGGAATCGCACAGATGGCGATTCGGAAGCGCCCAAGAAAAGAGATCCGTTTGACTTCGCTCTCTGGAAAGCCGCGAAGCCAGGAGAGCCTTCCTGGGAATCGCCTTGGGGTTCCGGTCGTCCGGGTTGGCATATCGAATGCTCGGCAATGGTGCGCGATCGCCTCGGTGACACGATTGACATTCACTCCGGGGGGAGCGATTTGATCTTTCCTCACCACGAAAATGAGATTGCTCAGTCCGAACCGGCGACGGGCAAGCCTCTAGCCCGCTACTGGCTGCATAACGGCATGGTCAACGTCGGCGGCGAAAAAATGTCCAAGTCTCTGGGCAATTTCACCACTATCCGCAAGCTATTAGACTCTGGGCTTGACCCGATGGCGCTGCGGCTGTTCATTCTGCAAGCCCACTACCGCAAGCCGATCGACTTTACCCATGAGGCGATCGATTCTGTCCAAAATAGCTGGGAAACAATGAAGGAGGGCTTGCTGTTTGGCTATAAGTTTGGTGAGGCGATCGGCTGGACAGATACTAAAGATCCTTTCTTTGGCGATCCGGCAGTTATGCGAATTGATCTAGAGGGGGATTTAGCTCAGCGCTTCCAAACTGCAATGGACGACGATTTCAACACATCGGGCGGCGTGGCTGTCCTATTTGAGCTAGCCAAAGACTTGCGTAAAGAGGGCAATATCCTTATCCACGAAGGCAAAACGGAAATTTCTGCCCAGACTTTGCGGCAGCAATGGCAAACGCTGGTGGTTTTGGCGGAAATTCTAGGCTTAGCGGCAAAACCCGAAGAGACAGAACGCCTTGTCCTGACAGAGCTTGAAATTGAGGCGTTCATTGAACAGCGCCAGGTGGCAAAGCAAGCGAAGAATTTTGCGGAAGGCGATCGCATTCGAGATCAGCTCAAAGCTCAAGGCATTCTCCTCGTGGATAAGCCCGGTGGCATAACTGAGTGGCATTCCGGCTAAATTATGGCTTCTTTCCCTCTACGGCTATTGTTTCTCTCTACTTCTGTGGGTGCCCTTGGATCGGGTCTAGGCGGCGGCGTTGAGCTGACGCTGCTTAACATGGCTCAAGAAATGCAGCATCGGGGTCATCAGATCAAGATTGTGGCTCCCAGTGGCTCGGTCTTGGCGGATTTTCCGATCGCCCAGATTCCTGGAAATCTGCAAGAAACGGCTCAAAGTCAGGGTCGAAAGGCTGTAATCACAATGCCACCCGATTCTGTACTGGCAAATATGTGGGAGTATGCGCGTCAAGCTCAGGGTGACTATGACTTGCTGCTAAATTTTGCCTACGACTGGCTACCGTTTTACCTGACTCCATTCCTCGATCGCCCTATTGCCCATCTCGTCAGCATGGGTTCCCTGACCTCCGCTATGGATCTGGTTATTGAGCAAGTCATAGACTCCCATCCTGGCACGATCGGCGTACACAGCCATGCCCAGGCAGACACCTTTGCCTTTAGCGATCGCTGCGTCGTTTTGGGCAACGGTCTAGACCTGTCTCTCTACCAGTTTCAGCCAGATCCGGAGAATTATATGGCGTGGGTGGGTCGGATCGCACCCGAAAAAGGCATTGAGGATGCGATCGCTGCCGCTCAGACTGTCAAAGTTCCGCTTAAAATTTGGGGAGCCATGCCAGATATTGCTTACTGGCAGACTATTTGTCAGACTTACCCAGAGGCAAACATCGCCTACGAGGGTTTTCTCTCCACCACCGAACTGCAACAGGCGATCGGTCTCAGTCGCGGCTTATTGATGACCCCCAAATGGATTGAGGCGTTTGGCAATGTGGCGATCGAGGCTTTAGCCTGTGGCGTTCCCGTCATTGCCTATCAGCGCGGCGGTCCAGCAGAAATTATAGAAGACGGCAAGACAGGCTGGTTGGTAGAACCCGACAGCGTTGCAGGCTTAGTCGAGGCGATGGATAAGCTAGACCAAATCGATCGTCAAACCTGCCGCCAACGTGCTGAAGCCACCTATTCTATGGGTGCCATGGGCGATCGGATAGAGGTATGGCTGCGTAATGTGCTAGACGCTATTAACTGAAGATCAAATAAAGCACTTCACTTGATGCCACTGCTGAGACTCATCCTGGCAGTAATAGCATCCTTCCCACCAAGCGCACTGGACGTAGGTGAGTTCGACTAACCGACTCTTAGAAGGCTGCTCGTCGCTGAGTAACTCTACAACTTCCTCTTTACGATCGCTCATCTGGATGGCAACTCGATTGAGCGTTTCCTGGAGGTCGGCGGAAGCCAGAGTATAAACGGTTTTCACGTTAGTACCTTTAATAATGCTAGGCAAAAAATAAATCCAAAGACTAATGACTACTTTCAAAAGATGTCTAAAACAATCTGTATCAGTTGTAACTTGTTGAGGTAAAGGCAAAGACATATTCTTAGCATTAGTTAAGAAACATCGATCGCAGTATTCGCAAAAAGTTTGTACTGGAAAATATGGATTGATAGAAGCTCTGTCAGTTAGATCGCGGCTTAAGAAATGTTGTGAATCTGAACCTGGAGCCAAGCGCTGCCTCAAAGGAGGAGTCATAAACTTATAAACTTAATGAAAATTTGCTTAATAATAGAAGAATCCATTAAACGCAGATCAGGAGATATTTGAGTGAGCGGAATTTTTAGAGGTTTAGTGGGAACTGTTGGCGGTCTGTTCAGAATACTGGGCAGCATACTGAGCGGCATATTGGGCGCGATCGGAGGTTTATTCCGCTCAAAATCTCAAGGCGCTCAGCCCGAAGCACCTCAGCAGACTGGAGCCTATTTTTTGAACGCCGATGATGCCGTCAGTTTTGGCAACATTGACTATATGCGATCGAGTACATCGACTCGTAGAACGTTTCCCAAGGCAAAGCTAGGTGAAAACAATGCTTTTGTGCAAAGCGTTTCCTCAATGAAAAAAGCGGATATGAAGGCACAGGCGATCGCTGAAGCCAAGCTCCCCTCCTTGTCTGAGCAGCCCAAGACCGAGCGCCGTCGAGCTGACAGCAACCTGGATATGTTTCGCAATATGGCTCGTGAGCTGAAGAAAGAGTAGCGTTCTACAGTCT
>CASBQM010000314.1 GCA_949127645.1 Synechococcales cyanobacterium PMM_0036 | reverse complement strand
TTCGCTTGCCGGACGCACGACTATATCGCCCACTTTGTCGCTCAACAACGGCACCAGAATAGGGCTGTAGGTGTAGTAATCCTTTGAGAGTTTGCTAACCTGAGCCAGATCGCGGATCACTTCGATGCCTTCTAATTCGGCAGAGAACTTGTCCCAATCCATCGTATTCCAGTTGAGTGCGGCTACTGTCATTTGGCGAACCTCTATCTGTTCAAGCTAAGACATACTTTAAGTTAAGGCATATTTCAAGCTAAGGCATATTATGACGCTACTGCAAAATCTGCATACTGCCGCATTTTAGGCTCATGGAATGCCAGGATGATATTTTCCCCTGAAAAGTGGCTGTCTCGAACTGCTATGATCCATAACTATGGTTCATCATACCGTGCCGTCCCAAGCGCAGCCCGAAGCGCCACCCCACAAGTTTGCTTTCGTCGATCGCGCCTTAGCAGACCACCAGCAATCACAGCGCTGGCGATCGCTCTACTCGATCACGCCACTTGATGCGGTATGTGTGCTGAAAAACGATCGAAAGCTCGTAAACTTCAGCTCGAATGATTATCTAGGACTATCCAAACATCCGGCGTTGATTGCCGCCGCACAGGACTATACGGCGCGATATGGGACTGGCTCTACAGCTTCACGGCTGGTGACGGGCACTTACGACATTCACCAACAGCTAGAGGAAAAATTAGCGATCGCCTGTGGACGGGAAGCCTCGTTACTGTTCAATTCGGGCTTTCAGGCAAACGTTTCGCTATTAGTATCGCTGTTAGATTCACGATCGTTAGTGTTGTGCGATCGCCTGATTCATAACAGTCTAATTCAAGGTATTCTGGCAAGCAAAGCTCGGTTCATTCGCTATGCCCACAATGATTTGAATCATTTAGAAAAGCTGCTGCGTCAGGCGGGAGATTACAGTCGCGTGATGATTGTTACTGAGACCGTGTTTAGTATGAATGGCGATCGTAGCAATGTTCCGGCACTCGTCAACCTGGCAGGAATTCACAACGCGATTTTGTATCTTGATGACGCTCATGCTCTGGGCGTTTTGGGTGAAGATGGCATGGGTTTGGCGGCGCATCAAACGGGTGTAGATATCGTTGTAGGCACGTTTGGCAAAGCGTTTGGCGCGTTTGGCGCGTTTGTTACCTGCTCTACCAAGCTGAAGGACTACTTAATTAACTGTTGCGGTGGTTTCATTTACACGACGGCGTTACCGCCCAGTATTATTGGGGCGATCGCCGCCGCACTTCAGCTCATGCCAACCTTAGAACCAGAGCGTCAATACCTGACTCAATCCGCAGAGTATTTGCGTACGCAGCTTCATCAGTTGGGCTACGACACGGCGGGATCGACTTCGCAAATTGTGCCGCTAATGGTAGGCGATGAAGGGAAGACTCTGCGCCTCTGTGAATGGCTAGAGGAAAGCGGAATTTTGGCGATCGCCATTCGTCCGCCCACGGTTGCGGCTGGAACTTCGCGGATTCGGTTTGCACTCTCTAGTCAACATCAGCGAGAGCAGATCGATTATTTAGTTAACGCGATCGGCAACTGGCATGAGTAGTGAGATTGAGGTGATTGCCTATCATGGCTGGGGATTTAACTCAACCTGCTGGCGATCGTGGCAAGCTAAATTTCAGCAACAGGGATTTCGATTTCAGGCGTTCGATCGCGGCTATTTTGGCAATCCGATGAACGTAAACTTTGAGCAGTCGCCGAAAATCATACTGACTCATTCCTACGGGCTGCACCTTTGCCCGATCGCTCATCTGCAACAGGCAGATTTGCTGATTATCTTCAGCAGCTTTTCCGAGTTTCATCCAGAGCCGGAATTGTTGAAGCGGCGATCGCAAGCTATTCTCAAAATTATGCTGAATCAACTAGAGAAATCTCCTCAGCTTGTGTTGAATAATTTTCGATCGAAGTGCTATTCTCCTCAGCCTAAAGAAACTATGGAGAAGACGTTCTCTAATTTAGAGCTACTAATTAACGACCTAAAGGATTTGGGGAAGACTTCAATATCTTTCGATAAGTTAAACCATATTCCTAAGATTGTTTTTCAGGGCGGTAAGGATCAAATCATTTCATTTAGTCAAGGTAAAGCTCTGCTGAAATTATTAGGAAATAATGCCCAATATATTGAAATACCTGATGCGGGTCATGCTCTACCGTTTACTCATTTTCAAACCTGTTGGTCAGTCTTGAATGCTACCCATGCTGCCTATTTCCCGTAATCTTAAACAAGCTCAGGCAAAATCAGCGATCGCCTCTCATTTTGGGCAAGCCGCAGCGCTCTATCATGCTAAGGCGCAGATGCAAAAGGACTGTGCAAAACATCTACTTAGCTATTTACCTCAGCCTTTAATTTTGCCGCCTGGGAAAATTCTTGAAGTGGGTTGTGGAACAGGTTTTATCACTCAAGAACTGGTTCAGCGTTTCCCCGATCGCCCGTTAGAAATTACCGATTTATCAGCGGAAATGCTGCAATTTTGTCAGACGCATTTGCAGATGCATAGCATTATTGAGTTTCGGCAAATGGATGGAGAGGTAATCTCTTCAGAAACACCCTATGCAATGATCGTTAGCGGTTTTACAATTCAATGGTTTGATGATCCGATCGCTACTCTGCGAAACTGGCGATCGCATCTTCAGCAAGGCGGAATTTTGTTGATTTCATTTCCAACCTATCAAAGTTTTCCTGAATGGAGACAGATTTGTGCGGAGCTAGATTTGCCCTTTACGGCAAATCCATTGCCCGATGCAGAGAGGGTTTGGACAGCCCTCTCTCAGGAGTTTAGCCAATGTCAAGCTTATGAAAAAAACATTAGCCTAACGTTCGATAGCGCATTTAATTTCTTTGAAAATTTTAAGGCGATTGGAGCTGGATTTAATCAAGCTGGAAAGCGATTATCCCTTTCACAAATGCGGCAATTAATTCAATATTGGGACAGTCAATCTAATCGGTCACTCAAACCAGTTACAGCAAATTTCAATATTGCATTTGGGATGCTAAAACGATGAATATATTGTCCTTTCCTTCGCAAATTTTCATCACTGGAACTGATACTAATGTGGGCAAAACGATCGTTTCTGCAATGCTGACGTTAGGGTTAAAAGCGGCGTATTGGAAGCCTATTCAATCTGGGTTAGAGCCTGTTACGGATACAAACTATGTTCGGAAAGTGACCGACTTAGACTCGTCTCACTTTTTGCCAGAACGCTTTCTTTTACCTGAACCGCTGTCTCCTCATGCATCAGCCGCGGTCGCCAAAATTCAAATCAATCTATCTGATTTCCAGTTGCCAGAATGTAAGAAGCCAAGTTTAATTGTAGAAGGCGCAGGAGGTTTACTAGTGCCTCTAAATCAACAAGATTTAATGATTGACTTGATTCGAGTATTAAACCTGCCCGTGTGTTTGGTTGCCCGCAGCTCATTAGGCACAATCAACCATACTTTGCTTTCAAT
>CASBQM010000313.1 GCA_949127645.1 Synechococcales cyanobacterium PMM_0036 | reverse complement strand
CTGAAGATGCTGATCTTCAGCCACGATCGCATCAATTTTTTGCTTCATCAACTGCACCAAAGAATCAGCGCTTCGCAACATAGCAGCCGTTAGCAAAAATACTTCTCGCCAACGGGGTTCATTCATATGGGTGACTAGCTGTTCTAAAGAGCGAGCGGAGGCTTGCAGGTTGTGGCTAGCGACAATTTGCCGAGCCGTAAAATATTCTTGAAATATTTGGTAAGAGAATGAAAAAATTCCTTGCACTCGTTCTGACAGTAGCCCATGCTGCAACTCGATCGCCTTGAGTATGCGTTCACTCTCTAACTGCAATTCTTCTGATTCTATCGAAACATTCGGCAAATCACGGATGTAGTCACCGATGTGTTGCTCAATGGATTCTTGTCCAAAAAAATAATCTCCTTGCTTAAATGTCACCATGGCAATCTGACTTAGCAGCTTCAGCTTTTGGGATAACGAAAAGCCGTGATAGATCTCATCTCGCTCAACGCCTTTAGTTTCGTCCCATTTGCTGAGCAAGAGATCTAGACATTGCTTATAAAACTCCGATCGCTTGGTGGGAAATCTGCCCTGGTAATGAAAAACCCAGCAGGCGAGGTGAAGAAATAGGGGTGTAATGGCAAGCCGCCGGAGGGGCATATTTTCCGCCAAGTCGAGTTCTTGAACAAACTGAGCTGCCCGCTGTTGTCCCGCTTGGATCGTGGTTTTTGTTAGAGCCGTAAACCATTTTTGAGCAAAAGCGGTAATCTGCTCTTGCGTAAAGGGAGCCATCTCAACATCTGTAAAGCGCCTGAGATTAGCGGCTTGGGTCGCTGTCCGGCAGGTGACAACAAACAGATTCCGCTGGTATTTTTCGGAAAGTCTACGAATCTCCCTGACAACAACCTTTCGCTCTTGATGCAACACTTCATCTAATCCATCTAGCAGCAGCAGCATCCTCCCCTCTTGCAGCAGCGTTTCAACCACAGACGAGTCTGAAATCCCCGAAGTGAGGAATTCCTCATGGATATAGTCATATAAGCTCAATACGCCTATGTCTCTAGATTCATCGGCAAAATCCCTTAAGGCAATAAAGATGGGAACTCGATCGGCGGCAAAGCTGCCCTGGCTGCATCGAATGGCTAAGTGTTGCAAAAAAGTGGTTTTTCCGGCTCCCGGCTTCCCCAACACCCGCAGCTTTGAGTAAGTTCCGACGGCTTCTACACCCGCAATGCGAGTCTGAGAAGCATTGAGCCTGAAGCGATCGAATTCTTTGGGCGTAAAGTGTTGTAAGTCAGACAACTCTAGCCACTGCTGGCTCGGAATCTCTTCTAGAGTATTGACATCAATATAGATATCGTCGATTTTGACAGGGTGGCTGATATCTAGTAGCTGTAGAGTGCCGCACTGGTTCTGAATTTTGTCCTGACGTTGCGATCGCACCCGCCTCACCAGAGCATCAATATCTGCAACCGACAGACAGGCAAAACCGCCAGCTTCAGGAAAATCTGCGGGCGGATCGAGCGCTATTTCTCGCCAACTCACCTCTAATATTGAGCAAACTTCTTGAAAAACCTGGCGCTCGATCGGCTGTCCCGTAAAAAATCGCCAGATTGACTGGCGAGTTTTTAACCCGACTTCTCCCGCCAAATTTTCTTGAGTCCATCCCTTTTGAGCAAAGGCGCGTTTAGCTTGCTCAATGCCTAAAGGGGATGCTCGGAGCGATCGTTTGACCATGAGATAGAACCCTTGGTCTCTATTTCAACCCACGTACTATTAACATATACAAATCTACAGTTATCTTCTACATCTTTAATCTATCGCTTGACTGAAATCAGACAAATTCAAAATTTCTCCCTTAAGCTTTGTAACAAAATCAAGCGCCCCTATCCTATTTTATCCAGGCCTATTTTATCCAGGCCTATTTTATCCAGGCTTGTTTTATCCAGGCTTGTTTTATCCAGGCTTATCAGTCATGCAGCAGTTCATCTGCTTCAGCGCGGGCTGCATCTGCTTCGGCTTGAATCGCTAGCAACAGCTCTTCCTCTTGAATCTCAAAATCTTCTTCCGAAATTTCGCCCATGTCAAACGCAAGCTGAAGTGAGAGTAGACGTTTGCTCAGATTTTCTTTTTCGTCAAGAGCTGTATTGGCTTGCTCTAGAATCTTTTCGCCAATCCAAGCAATGCCGCTGATGGGAGCCATGAGGGGAGCAATGAGTAGATCGAAAAACATAGTGTAGGAGGGTGAGTTTTTAAGTTTTTCAGGCGAGCTGGGCAAAGTTGAAGGGAGCCGTGAAGTTGTTGTAGCGGAGTCGTAGACGGTTATTGAAGTGGCGATCGACTCCTTCAATCTGCTCTCCAAACTGCGGTTCGGCATCCCAAGGAATCAGATAGGCGGCGTTATAGATCATCTTTTCGGTGAGAACATCGTTTTCTACAATCTCGATCGCCAATGGATTTAAAGCCTCCTGAAATCTATGCACAATATCTTGCTTGCGATCGTCCATTTTTCGTTCAATCAACTGTCCAATTTTCACCACCTGATCCATGCTGAGGGATCTACCCTCCAGGCGATCGCGTTCAGTTCGCAAGTCTTCGTTCTCTTGCATGAGCGACTCTAGTTCACTTTCTGGCTCCCAAAAGATCTTGATGCTGACTTCTCGATATCCCTCTAGTTTGTCGAAGAGCTGCTTGAGGCTATCTCCTTTGGGTACAGTCAACTGCTGACGCACCATTTCCCAATCGCTGATAATTAACCCAAACTGCAATGGCAATAGCGTCGGATGACCTTGTTGCATCACCTGCTCCAGCACCCGCTCGTGACCCAATAAATTTTTACGGCTGGCAAGATAGCGATCTTGCTGAGTTTCGGAATACAAGAACATAAAATCATCTAGCTTGTGCATTTGCACAGGCTGCTGATCCAGACCTTCTAGCTGCAAATCTGGACGAATGGAAAGAGGAAAAATGCCGTACAGGTAAAGACCATTTGCCATGTTGAACTCCTGGATTGACTCACGTAGAGAGCGACCTAAGGGGGCGATCGCCTTTTCTATTCCCCAGAGTTCCCAGATTGCCCTTTAAAATCAAGATAGAGCAAAATTATTGATCCATGATTGCCCCTACGTGCGACGGATTAAGGGATGGGGCGAGCTATGAGCCGATCGATGAGGTGATCTACTAGCCGATCGCGTTCCATCGGCATAATGTCTCGCCCATGCAGCATTTCCTGAGTCATAAAGAAGTAAATCAGCGTGCCCATGAACATACGGGCGGCGGCAGCGGGGTCAGGTAAATTGAGGTCTGAACGAGTGCTTAAATAAGTTGTCAGAGCTTCTAGAGTCGGTCTATCGGCGTGCTGGACAAAGGCACGACCCAGTTCTGGAAAGCGACCTGATTCTCCAATCACTAGCCGAATGAACGTGATTCGTTCAGGATTGCCGATGCAGCTATCCAACACATCGTTAGCCAGACGACGCAATACGATCTCAGACGACTCCGAGGGCAGTTGCCGCAGTTCTTGGGCACACTTCGCCCACTGCATTTTTTGCACCATCTGCACCATCAATGCATTAAATAATCCCTCTTTATCGTGGAAGTGGCTATAGATGGTGGGTTTTGATACCCCTGACGCTGTGGCAACCCGATCCATTGTGGTGCCAGCATAGCCTTCTTCGAGAAAAATGCGGGTGGCACCCTCCAAAATGGCAGCGGTTTTCTCTGGCGATAGCTGACGGATAACGTTTGGATTTTTATCAGGTTCCATGCGGCGAAAAGCAAGCTTGACACAACTTTACTAAATCGTTTAGTTTATGAGCAAGGTTGCTTAACTAAACTGTTTAGTTAATTTAAGTCTAGCAGGAAGCAGGGCATGACGCAGAGTGAAACAAGCAGGACAATTGGAAAGAGTGCAGTTGGGAAGAGTGCAGTTGGGAAGCGGCTTCCGTCCAGGAGGCTTTTAATAGTCGGTGCTGCGATTCTTTTGGGGGGGCTGGGCGCTTATACACTCTGGCGATCGCACGTCTCCAGCACTCAAACCGCTCAGACAGCAAGTGTCGCGCCTAAGATTCCCACTGTGACAGCTTTAGGGTATCTGGAACCGCGTGGCAAAGTCATCAAACTATCGGCTCCTAGTTCCTCTGGCGGCACAAATCGCGTGGAGCAGCTTTGGGTGAAGCAGGGCGATACGGTCAAAGCAGGACAGGTGATTGCGATTTTGGACAGTCACGATCGCCTCCAGGCTGCTGTGGTCGAGGCACAGGAACAAGT
>CASBQM010000312.1 GCA_949127645.1 Synechococcales cyanobacterium PMM_0036 | reverse complement strand
CAGCATCGGCTTTACGCTGTGGGCACCGGAGCCTGAACGGCGCGTTCGTCCGCCTGAAAGTCTGGCGGATGCGGTGAGGCTACCGTTTCTAGAATTCTTTCAGCGATCGGGCGTTCTTCGAGGGGCGCTCATCCTGATCTTTGTCGTTTTGTATAAGTTTGGAGATGGGTTGGTCAACAATATGGCAACCCCGTTCTTGCTTCAGACGGGCTTTAGTCAGACCGATATTGGTCAGATTCAGGGGGGCATGGGCTTGCTGGCAACGATCGTGGGGGCGCTGACGGGAGGCGCGGTGCTAAGCCGTATTGGCATTAATCGATCGCTGTGGATCTTTGGAGCTTTACAGGCGCTGAGCAACTTGGCTTATTTAGCGCTGGCAGAGGTGGGGCAAAACTACTCGCTGATGGTGCTGACCATCAACATCGAAAACTTCTGTGCAGGGCTAGGCACGGCAGCATTTGTTGCCTTTCTAATGAGCTGCTGCAACCCTAGCTTTTCGGCAACTCAGTTTGCGCTGTTGTCTAGCTTGATGGCAATTAGCCGAGATATTTTGGTCGCGCCTGCCGGACAAATTGTTAAAGCGACAGGATGGGCACCTTTCTTCCTACTGTCGCTGGTAGCAGCTTTGCCGGGCCTCCTGCTGTTGCCGATTTGCGCACCTTGGAAGCCGCTAGTTCCTGCATTCTCTCGTCCTGGGCTGGAAGATTCTAAAGACAACCCATGGTGAAGGCAGGGGTAAGTTGTAGGATATGAGAAGAACTTCATAAATCTTGAGCTGGTTCAAGCTAAGAAGTTCCGATATCCTACCCTAGTTCTTGCCCATGGCTATTTTTCGTCAGTACATTGCTCCTCTAATTGTGGTCTTTATCTTCTTGCTCTCCTTAGTTGCCGTGAGCGCCCGAATTTTTCTACCGCAAGATATGGCAGCCCCTGCGCCTATTGAAGATGTAGATCAAGCCCTTAACCCGGCGACACAAGATATGGCTGGATTGCCTGCCCCACTTGAAGCGTTAGTGCGGGGCTTGTCGCCTGTCGGCGCAGCCGAAATGCAGTTTTAGCGACTTGTGAAAACTTGTGAAGCTAACTGTGAACTTTCCTGTTCCGGGCTATGAGCTACGATCGGGTTCTAGGCTAGATCGCGCCTTGCTAGTTAAGTTTATGCAGCGCACCTATGAGGAGCTTTACCCAGGGCAGAGCTTTGCTCATTTGTCCCATACAGTAGAACAGCATCTCAGCGCAGATACGTTGCTGTGGTGGGTTAAATCCGTAGGTCAGCCGTCGCCTGTCGCCACTCTTTGGATAGGCAATGCTACTGACCAAATTATGGGCGATCGCCATGCCTATATTTTTTTGCTCTATGTCAATCCAGAGCATCGCTACCGGGGTATTGGGTCAGCTTTGATGGGTTGGGCGGAAGCTTGGGCAAAAAAGCGGGGCGATCGACAAATCGGGCTACAGGTATTTCATGACAATCAGCCTGCACTCAGCCTCTATCAAAAGTTGGGCTATCAAACCCATTCGCTTTGGATGATTAAACAGTTGAGAGATGAACCCTGACAGGTATAACGGTGAGGGCAGTTGCTTAGGCTATCGGGTTTGACAAACAGACGCCGAGGGCGCTTTTCTACAGAATCCACCATCCTCAGCTAGGGCTTTAGTGCTGAAGCCTATTAGGGTTAAGGCTGCGACCGAAAGAATGATGAAGCTTTTCATACGTCAACCTGCAAAGTAAGGATGTTTTCTCTAACTTCCCTAGAATCAGCTATCTAACTGAGAAAGCCATGAGGATGGTCTGAGAAGACATTAAGAAGTCTCTGAAGAAATTCTGAGTCAGACAAAACGTATTTTCGATGCGTAATCTTGACAGAGGGACGCGATGCTCTATGGGGTAGCGATCGCCTCCTGTCCGTACGAAGCTTTAACCCTCATCTCAATCCTGACTCAATCCTCAAAGGGGACAATACGATTGTTGTAAAGACTCATAGCTTTTGGAAAGCCCTGCTTGAAGCTTAACTCCACGGCATCTACAACGAGCTTCAGAACTTCAGCCATTAGCCGATTTTCTGCCTGCGAGAATCGACCCAGCACGTGGGAAATCACTTCTCCATCCAAGCCCTTATCTTTGGGAATGCCGATGCCAATCCGCAGCCGAGAAAAGTTTTGGCTATTGAGATGGGCGATCGCTGACTTCATGCCATTGTGTCCGCCCGCCGAACCCGACTGGCGTAAGCGGACTTTGCCGATCGGCAGATCCATGTCGTCATAGATTACCAGCACCTCTTCAGGGATGATTTTGTACCAATCTGCAACCGCCCGAAGCGACTGTCCAGACAGATTCATAAAGGTAGTCGGCTTCAGCAAGCAAACCTTCGCGCCTTTGACTGCCACCCCTTCGCCAAACCAGCCCTGAAATTTGCGATGTTCAGCAAGGCGGATCTGCCAACTCTGCGCCAGAGCATCGATCGCCACAAAACCAATATTGTGACGGGTTTGGTCATACTTCGCACCAGGATTGCCCAACCCTACAATTAGGCGGGGCATTGGGGCTTCAGCCATATCAGCCATGTTCTACAGGGGCGATCGCTTCTTCGGATTGAACTGCTTCAGGTTTGGTTTCAGGCTTGTCTTCAGCTTCGTACCCAGCATCCAAATCCGCAGATGCCAGGGCTTTGAGTTCAGGGGGTTCTAAAGTTGCCTTCATGGGTTCGCTCTGAAGTTCACTCTGAGATTCGCTCTGCGATGCACTCTGAGGCTCGCCCTGGGAATTACTCTTAGGTTCGCTCACCGCTTTTTCGACCCGATCGGCTTCCTTCTTAAACTCATTCTCAAATTCTTTAGAAGCTTCCTGAAAGCCCCGAATCGCTTTGCCCATGCTACGACCGATTTCGGGAAGCTTTTTGGGACCAAAAATCAGCAGTGCTAACGTCATAATCACCGCCATCTCTGGCAAACCAATTCCAAAAATATTCATAGCATTCCTCCTGAGAGCGATCGCGCAATACCGTAAGTCAAGAGCTACAGGATCGATCTAGAATGCCCGTCCTACAGCCTCACTTTCCCTACTTTAATACGAATAGCAATACGAATAGCGTGAATTGACTGGATGCAGTTATGCTTGCCGTGATTCAAGCCAAGATTCTAGCTATAGCAATCCTAAATGGTTTGTGAGAGGTGGGGCGGGCTGCGCCCGCCCCACCTCTCACAAACCATCTCACAAATCACCTGGGATCGCTATATGATGCCAACCCTAATTCAAAAAAAATCCCTAGACTAGCTAGGGGAAAAGCTCAAGGTTGTCAAAGTCTGAAGCAAGCCCTCAATGAGCTTGCCGTTAAAACCCTACTTTCCGAGCGTAGACCAATCTACATTGACCCCTTCCAAAATCAAGGAAGAGTTGTAGATTTGCAAAATAATCAACAGAAAAATGAGAAATAACCCCATAAAAACACCCATCAACGGCGTTGTGCCCCAACCGGGCGCAACCTTACCGTACTCTGAGTTTAGGGGCTTAAGGATGTCTCCTAACCGAGTCTGCTGTGCCATGAGTGACCCTTTATCGCTATCTAAAGATTTTAACGATCCGTAATACTATAAGAATAATACTTGTAGTCGTCATTTCAACATACATCATTAATTAACACATGGTACTTGCAACAGTTCTTAGCGTTATCAATACTTCCGAGCCTGCGACCTACATAAGCTGGACGATCGCCTTTTTTGTGGTGCTGCTCACGGGCATCACGGTCTATCTCTCCTTTGGACCACCCTCCAAGCAGCTTGCTGACCCCTTTGAGGATCACGAAGACTAGGGAGATTTTTAGGAATTGCGAATGGTGCCGTCGGGCATGAAGGTTTGGGCAAAAATCGCGTCCTGTAAGTCGGCACGGGTTAAATTGGCGTTTCTCAAGTCTGCCCCACTTAAATCGGCACCTATAAGTCTGGCATCGCTGAGATTAGCAGCCACAAGGCAAGCATTTCTGAGAGTGGCATGGCTGAGGTCGGCGCGGCAGAGGTCAGCACTGCTTAGGTCTGCTGAGCCTAGATTAGCTTCTGTCAAATCTGCCATGCGGAGCTGTGCCCGACTGAAGTTGCACCCCTGTAAATTAGCTCGATTTAATCCAATTTGGAAGAGGCAAGCGCGGCTCAAGTCGGCTTTTTCCAGATTAGGGGCAACAATATGTAGTCTGCCATCTCTTAAAACGGCGCGAGTGAAAGTTCTTCTGCCTTTCGCATATTCTTGTAGCAGGAGCGCTGCCTTTTCTTGTGCAAGACCCACTTGTGCAAGACTTGCTTGTGCAAGACCTACCTGTGCAAGACTTGCTTGTGCAAGATCGCCCTGCGTAAGAAGCTCCTGCGCAAAACCATCTTGCGTAAAACTGCCAGGAGTAAAACCGCTCTGAGAAGATTTGGCAGAAGAGTTTTGAAAGCTTTTCATCGCAGCATAAGGAGTGAAGAACACTCCACCATTCAAGTGAGGTCTGGAAGATCCGGCTTCACTCTCTAGGCTGAAATACGGATTTTTGACCGTACTTTGAGGCTTGTCAGGAAAAGATTCAGTAATCTCACAGACGACAAGCTATTTAGCTGGCGATGCCTCTATAGACACTCTCTAGAGCCTGCTCTTCGGTGCCAAAAATCTCGAACACGGAATCCATCATGGTGACTTCAAAGACTAGTTTTGCTTCAGGGTGGACATTACAAATCCGAAAGCTGCCGTTCACTTTATCAGCATCACGCATTCCAGCGACAAGAGAGGTTAGACCAGAGCTATCAATAAAATTGACCTGGCTCAGGTTGACCACAATATAGGGGCTAATTTTGGCAATGCACTCCTGTAGCTTCAATCGGAATTGCCAAGCAGTCGTGATGTCTAGCCGCCCGGTGGGAGCAAGAACAACGACAGTTTTGCCGTCTTGAGTGGTATGAATTTTCTGCTCCATTGGAATTTATTACCCTTCTCTAGAAACCTAGTCGAT
>CASBQM010000311.1 GCA_949127645.1 Synechococcales cyanobacterium PMM_0036 | reverse complement strand
CTCAAAATGAGCGGTCAAACCACTGTCTCTGAGGCGGGGCTATAGCTTGATCTGTTGCAAATGGCTACGGGGATCGCTACGGCTTGCCCGAATTTTTTCGTAGTACTCGCGCTCCAAATCGCTCGGATTGACGGGAGGTACGATCGCCACTCGCACCATCTGATCACCCCTCCCTTTGGAATTAATCCAGCCTTTGCCTCGCAGACGCAGGGTTTGCCCTGTACGAATTCCGGCTGGGATATTCATGGTCACTGTGCCGTCAGGAGTCGGAACTTCGACAGATGCACCGAGAACAGCTTCATCTGGAGCGATCGGCAATTCGCAAAGCAAATTGTCTCCATCAATCTGAAAGAACGCATGATGCTGAATCTCTACCACCAGATACAGATCGCCGCGCTGCTGCCCATAGGGATTGGGCTGTCCTTTACCTTTAACTCGAATACGGCTTCCAGGTTTTGCACCCGCCGGAATTTTGACGGTAATCGTCTCGCTTCCCAAATTCAGCCGCTTTTGCACCCCCCGAAACGCTTCAGATAGCGTCAGAGACAAAATAGATTCTAAATCTTGTCCTGCGGCAGCAGAATCGCCAAAGCCGCCAGCACCCCCGTAGCCAGTGGCATTCGGGCGATAGCCATAGCCGCGCGAACCTCCGGGAGGGGTAGTGTTAAAGCGACCTAGCAACTCATTGATAAATTCATCAAAGTTGCCGTATTGACTAAAGTCAAAGCCGCCAAAGTCAGCGCTGCCCGGAGAGCCGGGTGGATAGCTCCCTGCCTGTTTCCAATACTGACCAAACTGGTCATATTTCTTTCGCTTGTCAGCGTCCGACAGCACCTCATAGGCTTCAGTGACTTCTTTAAACTTCGCCTCTGCCGTCTTGTCATCCGGATTAACATCGGGATGATATTTGCGCGCTAGCTTGCGGTAAGCCTGCTTGATGTCATCCGCACTTGCAGCTTTATTCACGCCCAAGGTGGCATAGTAGTCTTTGAAATCGGTCGCAGCCATCAACCTAAATTCCTATAACAGTTTGCATAGTCTTTGTCTCTACGCTATCAAGTGTTCCTCACAAATGAGGTTCGGTTGAAGGCAGAGACATAGAGAAATTCCCGTACTTAGATGTTTTTTGCTAGATTGCTTTTCGCTGGACTACGTTTCGCTGGACTACCTAACTGCCCTCATCCTCCGATCCCTTCTTTCCCCGGGAGAAGAATCTAGGGTAAGGGCAGATATGTTTAAGCAGAACAAATGCACTCTCTTAAGCTACTAGGCTAATAAGATAGCGCAAATTGACCCAAACATTACCTAGATTTAGCAACATTCCGCTGCAAACTGTCTAGCCCGTCGCTGAGACTCGGAGGTGCGCCTCTCAACTGGCGATCCATGCGCAAAATCACGGCTTCTGGCACCTGACGATCGCGCTGACCGTTGCGCTCTAGGCAAATGGGTAATGGTGTATCGAGCCAGATGCCCGTGATCTGACGAAACCCGATCGCCCTAATCTGAGCGATCGCCTCTCGACGGTTTTTGCGGCGGGTATTTGTGGCATCGTAGATTGCGGTAGCCTCCGTACAGTCTGATTCCTGGATCTGCCGTAGCGCTTGCCGAAGCTGAATCTGAATCTCTTGCTGGATCAACTGCCAGGAGCCTTGAATCGCCTCATCGCCGAAAAGCTGGGCACGAATGGCATCGGTGGAAATGAGCGATCGCTCCGGGCTAACCTGCACAAGTTTTCTCGCCAAAAAGGACTTGCCGCTTCCTGGCAAGCCAATCAGAAAAAACAGACGAGGGGCACCCCCCCGCTTTGCTGGACAGAAAACGGGGGGCACCTGAATTTCGCCCATTGCTGATCTCGTGTTTTGTCTCTAAATCACCATGCCGTCTGGAATTGTGGCGTTTTTCAGCGTTACCACAATGCCGCTACGGATGTGAAACCCTAGCTCTTCGCGCTGAGCCTCTTGAACATTATCTTTGTTGATGATTTGCACATCTCGACCGATCCGAGCATTTTTGTCGATGATGGCGCGGCGAATGGTTGTATTTGCCCCAATGCCGATCGGGACTGCGCCACGATCGAGATCGGCTTGCCGCTCATCTAGAGGCTGATAAAAGTCAGCACCCATGATCAGCGTGTCTTGAATAGTGCAACCTGCGTCAATTCGACTGCGGATGCCCAGCACCGAGTGATGAATTTGACAGTTCTTGAGAATGCAGCCATCGCCAATCATGGCATCTGTAACCGTACAGTTTTGCATCTTTGTGGGCGGCAGCGATCGCCCTCTCGTATAAATCGGCGCTTTGTCGTCATAGAAGCTGAAGGCGGGCTGGGGCTGCTGAGTTAGCGCTAGATTTGCGTCATAAAAAGCCTCGATCGTTCCAATGTCTTCCCAATAGCCATCAAACAGAAACGCCTGAATATTGTGAGTCTCTGCCGCAGGAGGGATAATTTCTTTACCGAAATCTGTCTGATCAGGATATTGCTTCAGCAGATCTAGCAGTACTTCTGCCTTAAAGACATAAATGCCCATGGAGGCAATGTAGGGGTTGAGCCGAGCCTGTTCAGACGTTAGCCCTAGGTGAGTCGTGTCTACCTGCATCTGCTTCAGAGCGTCGCCTTTGGGCTTTTCACTGAAGTCCACAATGCGTCCTGTATTGTCCATCTTCATCAAACCGAAGTCTGATGCGCGTTTGTCATCCATAGGCAGCACAGAAATAGTGATGTCTGCATTGGTTTCGCGGTGGCGATCGATGAACTGAGCGTAATCCATCCGATAAAGATGATCGCCTGACAAAATCAGGTACTCCGTCACTTTCCACTCTTGAAACAGCCACATATACTGGCGAACAGCATCGGCAGTTCCCTGAAACCAGTTGGGGTTTTCGGGGGTTTGCTGAGCCGCCAATACTTCTACAAATCCTTCGCTAAATCCTGAAAAGCTGTAGGTGCGCGTCAAATGCCGATTGAGCGAGGCAGAATTAAATTGGGTCAACACATAGATTTTATAAATCTCTGAGTTGATACAGTTGCTCACTGGAATGTCAATTAACCGATACTTTCCTGCCAAAGGCACAGCAGGTTTTGCTCGCAGTTTGGTCAACGGGTACAGCCGGGTGCCAGCACCGCCCCCCAGAATAATGGCTAAGACTTTTTTCACAATGACCTCTTAACTGCTTCTTAACAACCAATCAACTCCCATACTCAGTGTCTAATTGTCGGTCGAAGTTTGCAATAGTCAGAGGGAAGAAGATTTGCAACGAATCCCCTGAGAATGGAGGTTAGGGATCAGGAACTAGACGGTGGGAACCGGGTGATTTTGGATTTTGGATTTTGGAGCAGAAGTTTACTAAGGGCAATAGGGTGGAAGATCCTTCTCAGTTGAGTTCGGAGGAGCTATATGAGTGGCATTTGCGAATTGCAGAAGCCGATCGCTGTAATATCTGGTGCCATTGCCGAGAGTGCGATCGCCAGTGGGTTGCCTCTACCCAGGATGTCTGCCAGTGCGGGAGTCAAAATGTGGAGCATATCTCCTGCTGGCAGTTTCCAGATGATTAGCCCCTGATCTAAGTGCTTCTCAGGAAACCGATCGCCCTATCTTGTAGTCGCTACCATGGGGATAGGGGTATTTCTAAAGTCCCTAAAACAACACAATGAAACTTCAAAAGGCGGCGATCGCGGTTGCCCTGATTGCTGGAGTGACGGCGGGTGGATTGTATGGCGTTAAGGTTGCAGCTCAGAAAAGTCGCATTCAAGGGCTGCTGGAAACAGGTAAATGTTTGGACTGTGACTTGAAAGGGGCGGATTTGGCAAGGCTAGATCTGAAGAAAGCAGATTTATCGGGGGCGAATCTCGAAGGTGCAGACTTGCAGGGAGCCAGTTTGGGAAGCGCCAATTTGCAGAGAGCCAACTTACGTAATGCCAATCTCAAAGG
>CASBQM010000310.1 GCA_949127645.1 Synechococcales cyanobacterium PMM_0036 | reverse complement strand
GGCCACCATGTGGTGGGATGACCGACACGTTGCGATGGTTCTTTGACTTCACGGCCGGGCTCTCGTATGCATTTTTGTCGTTGATCCGGTCTTGGGGCACGAGAAAGAGGCTGCCGAAACGTAAAACGTTTGGTTACTCGAAAAGTTTCGTTCACTAAAACGAAGCCGCATTGCAGCACAAGACACATAAATCCGAATGTGAAAGATACCAACAGAAACTCTTCAGTGTAAAAGTCGGATTAATGAATGTTTCGACGTAGATTATTATGTACTTCGACAACAAATGGTCGTTTCAGTTACTACACTAACTCAAGCCGTCCAAACGAACCTCTGGTGAGTTTTTCCGTCAACTTTCCACTGCCATTTGAAAACAAAGGCCACCGTTTGTCTCTCGCTTTCTGTGGCGCCTTTATAGGGGCTGGCCAGTCCAGGCTGCTGGTCGGCACCACCACTGCGGTCATCGGGCAGAGTGACGTGCTGTGTGGCTTTGCTCTCCAGACGATGCTGAACGACCAGAACACCCAACATCAACTGCATCTTGGGCCCGACATCTCGCCTGTAGTAAGTGACCAGCTGGTCCAAATCGGTCACAAAGGCGTATTCGTCACCCTGTAGACGAACAACCGACATCGTCACTGTAGTGAGGCAAAAACTGGTGTCACACAGAAGATAAATTGTTAACTTTAACAACGCAAACACAAAACCGCTAGGGAAAGTTGCCGGAATCAATCAGCGCACTACCGCATCTCGTACTGTAACTAGCGACAAAAATCAACCAACCAAGCAACAACCGATCATAACGACAATATCAACCAATCAAGTGCTGCGAAGGACTGAAAAACGCCTTCCAAAACAAATAACGGAGACGCTTCTTCAAATCAGCCCAAGTTCCAGAAAAGACCGTAATTGATTCGAACGCAAGTCTAGGAATCATTTATTAAGTGCAAATCATATATACAAGTCATCAAGAAAATCGCACAAGCAAGTTGAAATTACACGAGTGCTCTCACCTCGTTGCTCAAAGCAGAGCCCAACGTATCGTCCAGCTCCTCTTCATCAGCCGCAGTGGGCAGAGCATCTCCCATCTGTCAATGGGAAACCAGGATGAGATAACGTAGTTTAGAACGTACGTTGGCAAAGCGCATGCAGACAAAACGACAACGTCGGTGCCGGAGCGGGGGTGGAGAACCACCCATTTAGCAGCTGAACTTCATGCACAATCAAGCAATCAACCATGCACACCTCAAATAATGAAAAAGTTTCAGCGTGGAAACGCCCAGTTCCTTAAACAAAGCAACCGTAAGACTAACCAAAACGTTTTCAACTGCAGGTCCCGCAGTTGCGTGTAGACCTGACGCGCGTGAGGAAGACGCAGGAACAGCAGGCGTGCCAGCACACTGTCCGACGAGATTGCTGCTGGTAACTGCATGGCTGCCATCCTTGCGATTTCTGCCACGCCTAGTTCCAGACATCCCGAACGAGTCCGATTCCAGAAGCACACACCGGAAGCTGAGTAAACGATATGAATGGTAGTGGAATTGTACAAAGCTTTAGAGTTTCATCGTGACATTTCCGATCAAAATTGGGATCAAATCACTAGCACAGAGACGTTTTGGTGACGCAATAGTTGCAAAGCAAGCCACTGTTGTTTTGTCCCCGATCGCTCACCATTGTAAGCTGTGGGGTCTCATGGCAAGCCAACTACAGCTGACTGGTATCGTGATTCAATTTACAGCGTATTCTTTTTTCAATAAAAATGGCCAAAAAGAACAGTGCAACGCTGTGTTTGCCAGACGGCAGAGTATCGTTTGTAGCACAGTTTGGTGTTGACGCTTTCCTGGATGCAAAAGACTGCTATTCTGTTTCGCCTTTGAAAGAGCGTCCAAGCTTCTGGAACGAAATTACCGAGGTATCTTGATGGCCGAATGCGTACAAAAATCCGTAAAAATGTGACTGGTAAGGTTTGTTCTCTTCTCGCAGTCTCTGCACGAGCGATACGGAAAACGCCATGGACATGATCTGGACGACTGGCGCGTGCTGTTACGTAGCTGCAGTAATTTTCCAGATTTCTGCTTTGTGCCATCCAAGGCGGTCATATTACTGCCGCCCAACTACAAGTTTTGCCCAAAAAGCTGTGCCTTGAAGAGTGGCAGACCACGCGAAATGCTTCCTACGTTTCATCTTCCAACCAAGGTCAGTCCAACAGTACCGGCCTATTTGACCCTGGTGGCGCCATTAGTTGAGTAATAGCAAAATAGTGCGATTTCAACTCAGTACCTAATCCCGGGCCACCGTGTCAGACTTGCACCCGTTGTCTTGTCCGGGGCAGTAGTATTTTACGTGACACTCACACGTCTGAAACAGGTAGGGAATACTGAAGGTCGATGGGTTTTCGTTGGGTTACTGCAGTTGTTGGTGTGATTGGGTACTGTGCTGCCGCTGCGATTTGTTTCCAGCGATGCCGGTGTGGTTAAGGTACTATGCTGGTGGAGTTTGGGTACTGTGTTCTTGGTAGGGTTGGGATACTGTGTTGCCCGTGTGTTGGTGGTACTGTGTTGCCGGTGCTGCTTTGAGATAATGTGTTGCTGCTATTTGGTTAGGGGTATTGTGTTGCCTGTGCTTGTTGGGGTACTGTACTTGCCGGTGTGGTTGGAGTACTGTTTGGTGGGTTAATGTTTGGCCGATGTTTATTGGGGTACTGTACTCGACAAGAATAGCACAATGTAGTTGCGGGTACTGTATTGCCAGTGTTACTCTGAGATAGTTGGTGGTATGTGGTTAGGACAGCTTTGTCGCAGACGTTTGTTCGTTCATGAGTTACCGGCCTTTGCTGGGCAGCTGCACTTGACGGTGTGGTGGGAGTACTGTGTTGCCGGTGTTGCGCTAAATTACTGTGCTGCCGCAGTTTGGTTAAGCGTGTTGTCTTGCCCGTATCTGTTGAGGGGTACTGTACTTGACGGGGTGGTGGGGGGTACCGTGTTGGTG
>CASBQM010000309.1 GCA_949127645.1 Synechococcales cyanobacterium PMM_0036 | reverse complement strand
TGACGGTGAATGGCGTGGCAATTGATCGTAGCCCTGCTGGACATTTTGCCCCTAGTTTCCCGCTTCAGGTGGGCGAAAATCTGTTTACGCTGAACTATCAAAATCAGGTCGTTACTCTCCATGTCAAACGGTTAGCTAATGCAGTGGCTACACCCGTAGACTCTTTTGCACCGGACTCTTTGACCCCCGCTGTGGATGTTGCCCGCTTGCCCAGTGAACCAATTTGCTTTGGGGCGATCGCCCCCCCTAACGCCACAGTTTCCGTTACCCTTAGTCACCAGACTATTGCCTTACTGCCACAGCCTACCATCTCAGAACTGCCGCCCAACTCTGCCGTCCTGACCCTGCAAAACCAGCCCCTCCCCTCTGCACAGAGCTATCAAGGCTGTATCACGGGCGAAACCTGGTATAGTTCGCCTGCTCTAATCTATGGTGGCGGCAGTGGAGGGGTTCTGCCCAGCCGTTCCACTCACCTCAACTTAGGATACCCGCAGTTTCAATTTACGCTAGCTGGAAAAACTGTGACGGAGCAAGGCAAAGGCAAGGTGGAAATTTTGTCGCCTGCTGCGCCGCCCGTCGTGGAAGTTATAGCCGAGTCAGGCACCGCCCGTACCGGAGCCAGCACCGACTATTCGCGGCTCACGCCCTTGCCCAAAGGCACCCGGTCTGCGGTGACGGCTCAAGAGGGCGAATGGCTGCGGCTCGACTACGGCGGCTGGATCAAGACGGCTGAAACTCAGATAATCCCCAATGCTGTCTCACCCCAAACCCTGATTCGTAGCGTTCGCGCCAGCCAGGTCGGCAACTGGACAGAAATTGCCTTTCCGCTGCAAACTCCTGTGCCGCTGAGCGTACAGCAGAGCGATCGCACCTTCACTCTTACCCTTTACAACACCACGGCTCAGACGGATATTATTGCCCTGAACACCGATCCGGCGATCGCCCGACTCGACTGGCAGCAGACCGCCCTCGGGCAGGTGCAATACACCTTTCAGCTCAAGACGCAGCCCTGGGGATACAAGCTGCGCTATGAGGGCACCACGCTGATTCTGTCGCTAAAGCATCCGCCTCACCTCACTCATCAGAAGCCGCTATCCGGCATTAGCGTGTTGCTTGACCCAGGACATGGAGGGTCTGAAGATTTGGGGTCGCGTGGTTCAACAGGCTACCCCGAAAAAGAAATTACGTTAATCATGGCAAACCTGGTGCGCGATCGCCTCATTGCCCAAGGCGCAACAGTCTACATGACCCGCGAAGGAGATATTGATTTGTATCCCAACGATCGCGCCAACTTGATTAATCAAATGGAACCCACG
The DNA here is from genome assembly GCA_949127645.1 of Synechococcales cyanobacterium PMM_0036. Taxonomy (GTDB): domain Bacteria; phylum Cyanobacteriota; class Cyanobacteriia; order Elainellales; family Elainellaceae; genus Drouetiella. Next base: position 2,572 of record CASBQM010000309.1, on the reverse strand, counting down.
ATCGCTATCAGCCTCCACTACAATGCCCTGCCGGATAGCGGCGATGCCCAACATACGCGCGGCGTGGGCACATTTTGGTATAACACTCAGGCACATAGCCTTGCGGATTCTCTGCACAATACGCTGGTGAAAAGTCTCGATCGCCCTTCCTACGGCATCTTTTGGGATAATCTGGCGCTTACCCGTCCCACAGTCGCCCCCGCCGTTTTGCTAGAGCTGGGCTTTATGACGAATCCTGAAGAATTTGAGTGGATCACGAACCCTCAGGAGCAGAAAAAATTGGCGGATGCGATCGCGGAGGGGATTACCAGGTGGCTAGAACAGAATACGAGAAATTGACATCTGGCATAATTGACTTCAGCCGTTGAAATGAGTACTCGAACACTCGATTAATTTCATGATGTCCCTCACGCTCAATGTCCCAGCCTCTGCAAAATTCACTGACGAGCAATTTTATGAGCTTTGTCAGATCAATGGTGACTTGAGAATCGAGCGTACTGCTATCGGAGAGTTGATCCTCATGCCACCTACTGGAGGGGAAACGGGCAAACGTAATGCTAAGCTAACGGCTCGATTTGTCATTTGGAATGAACAGTCTGAACTAGGCGAGGTTTTTGACTCCTCTACCTGCTTCACGCTTCCCAACGGAGCCAATCGATCGCCTGATGTTGCCTGGATTACCCGCGATCGCTGGAACACCCTCACGCCAGAGCAGAAAGATAAATTTCCGCCCATCTGCCCAGATTTTGTGGTCGAACTCCGCTCTCCCAGCGATGCCCTGAAACCCCTGCAAGACAAGATGCAGGAATATTTAGACAATGGCACTCGGTTGAGCTGGCTTCTTAATCACAAGGAGCGGCAAGTTGAGATTCACAGGTCGAATCGTGAAAAGGAAGTGATAGAAACGCCAATGACCCTGTCGGGCGAAGCAGTTTTGCCGGGGTTCACCCTTAATCTCGAATCGTTTTGGTAAATTCAGTAGATCGCAAATTGGAGTTTTGTGCCGCGCATTGCGCGGCACAAAACTCCAAAAAGTAGGTTTCAAAGGCGCGAAGCGCCTTTGAAACCTACTTTTTGGAGAAAATTGAGGTGAGTTTGCGATCTACTGAGGTTAAGCCTTTGGCTTTTGAATGGTGGCGATATGCAGCTCCTTGAGTTGTTTTGCATCCACCTCAGAGGGGGCATTGGTTAGCAGGCAGCGGGCTTGCTGGGTTTTGGGGAAGGCGATCGCATCTCGAATCGATTCTTCACCCGCCAGCAGCATTACCAGTCGATCTAACCCGTAGGCGATTCCGGCGTGGGGGGGCGTGCCGTACTCGAAGGCTTCCAGCAAAAATCCGAATTTGTTCTGGGCTTCTTCATCGGAGAGACCGATCGCCTCAAAGACCTGTTTCTGAAGGTCAGTTTGATAAATCCGCAAACTGCCGCCGCCGATCTCGAAGCCGTTGAACACAAGGTCGTAAGCCTGGGCGCGCGCTGTCTTTAGGTCGTGGGCATCTTCTAGGAACGGCGAGGTAAACGGGTGGTGCATGGCTTCTAGCCGCTGTTCGTCTGCGTTCCACTCAAACATAGGAAACTCTGTCACCCAAAGCAGGTTGATTTTTTCGGGGTCGATCAACTGGAGTTCGCGGGCGACGAACTGCCGGATACGATCGAGCGTTTTATTTACCGTAGGCGAGTCTCCGGCTCCAAATAACAGCAGGTGCCCTTCGGTGGCTCCCGTGCGCTCCAGCAATGCCTGCTTGTGTTCTTCGCTGAGGTTGTCTTTGATCGCGCCGATCGTATCTATCTCACCGTTTTCTCGCACCCGAATGTAGGCAAGCCCTCTGGCTCCCGCTTCAGTTGCCTCTTTGAACAAGTCCCCACCGGGCTTGATTCGCACGTTAGAAATTGCCGCGTTGCCGCCTGGAATCGGCAGCACTTTGACTACGCCGCCGCTGGCAACTGCGCCCGAAAATACCTTGAAACCGGAGTCTTGCATCAAGTCCGAGACATCGACTAGCTCTAAGTCATAGCGGGTGTCGGGCTTATCGCAGCCGTAGCGATTCATAGCTTCGGCATAGGTGAGGCGGGGAAAGGGAGAGGGTAAATCAATGCCTTTCACCTGCTTGAAGATGTGGCAAACTAGCTTTTCGTTGAGAGCCAACACCTCTTCTTGATCCATGAAGCTCACTTCCATGTCGAGCTGGGTGAATTCCGGCTGGCGATCGGCTCTTAAGTCTTCGTCCCGGAAGCAGCGGGCGACTTGGTAGTAGCGATCGAATCCTGAGACCATTAAGAGCTGCTTAAAGAGCTGGGGCGACTGCGGCAGGGCGTAAAATTCGCCGGGGTTGACGCGGCTGGGCACGAGATAATCTCTGGCTCCTTCGGGGGTCGATCGCGTCAGAATCGGGGTCTCGACTTCGATGAAGCCTTCTTGATCTTCGAGGAAGCGGCGGATGGCTTTGATCACCTGATGGCGAAGCTGCAAGTTGCGGCTCATCCGCTCTCGGCGCAGATCGAGATAGCGATATTTTAGGCGAAGCTCTTCCCGCACAGATTCGGCCGAAACCGAATCTGTGCGGGAAGAGCT
>CASBQM010000308.1 GCA_949127645.1 Synechococcales cyanobacterium PMM_0036 | reverse complement strand
GCAGTTGCCGGGTGAGTGGTCTAGCTGTTTGGTCTCTTTTAGCGGCGATCGCCTTCCCTTAGTGGGCGAGCTAGCAGCCGTTAAGGGTTTGCATCTGTTCTCTGGATTCAGTAATCCTTTTGCCTTATTGCCGCCCATAGCTCGGCGCTTTGCCCAGGCTGCTACGGGGCAACCGGATGGACTTCTTGCTCCCCTCTCACCCGATCGGCTGATCCCATAGGTTTCTGAAATTCAGTGTCTTGGCGATCGGCTAGTTCCAGTTGATCTCCGCTAAGCTTAGAAGTATTGTCAAGTAATTAGTATTTAGGGAACCTCCGAACCCATGAGCGCCGTATCCATGATTGTGGCTCCGCTAACCATCTTTTTGAATGCCTATCTTGTGCTGTTGCTGATTCGCATCTTGCTGAGCTGGTTTCCCAATATCAACTGGCTCAGCCCGCCGTTCTCCATTCTCAGTCAGCTTACCGATCCTTATCTCAATCTTTTTCGATCGATCATTCCACCCCTGGGCGGCATTGATTTTTCTCCCATGCTGGCGTTTCTTTTGCTCAATGTCATCATCAGTTTGCTTCCTCGGGTTGCACCTGTTGTTTCTATGTACTAGATTCCCTAAACCGTGCCTTAGAAGACCAGCACCCTTAAACGGATGCTGGTTTTTTAGTGAGGTTTTACTGGGCGATCGCCCCTCTATTGCTCAAAATTATTGCCGCTGCAAAGTTATTCAGTACGGCTTTATGGGAAAGCTATGCCTATCGAACTTTCGCCTCTGACTTCAGAGCTTAAAGATTTATGCAAGATCTTGATCTTCAAAGCGCAGTTGCACATCCCCTAGTCAAGTATCGCAATCATCTAGAATTCGCTGGATACAAGATTGAAAAGGAAGAGGACGATTGGCTTTTGGGTCGTCATCCCAGAAAAGTTGACCTTTGGCTGAAAAAGATTGGCGATCGCGGCATCTTGGTTAGCACCCTCTACAGCATTAAAGAGAATTCTCAAAGGACGAATCTTTTGGAATTTGTCAATGTTTTGAATGCCGAGTTTCTGTTCATGAAGGCCTATCTTGTTGAGGGAGGATTGATGCGAATTGAAACCTTCTTTGAAGGAGATTACGATCGCACAAACTTCTCGATTCTCTTGGAAAATATTGATTTTGATATGAATACATTCTTTGAAAACGATTTAACTAAAGCCTACCTTGAGTAGCTTCTCCACCGGGCAGACTATAGATCAGTACGACGTTGCTGAATCTAGGTATGAATTGCCCTCATCCCCAGTGGGCAGTTCGGTAATTCATACCTAGATTCAGCAGCACCCATTTTGTTTTATGACCCTAAGCAGATGGTTCGAGCAAGCGTCATGGCGAAAGGAAGCCTGCGGGTGCCTTGAAGTCGAGAAGTAAGACGGTACGAGGGCGATCGCTCAAATTCCAGGCTTCATGCTCTGAAGTGTCGTCAAACACCAAGCACTTACCTTCCTTCCAGGTTTTGATTTCTTGACCGACACGCATAGCACAGCGTTCGGGTACTACCAAGCCCATGTGACAACGCAGTACGCCACTCGGTCTGCCCGAATGGGGGACAATGTGCGCTCCCGGAGCCAAGCTAGAAAATCCGGCGGTAATCATCCCAGGAACCGATTTGACCGATCGCGCAGAAGCAGGGCAGAGATCGCAGTTAATATCAATCTTGACCCCGACAAAGTACAGACCAAACACGTCCCAGCCCGTATTTTGATCGAGCAAATATCTTTCTGGGTAAGCCACAAAGTCTTGAGGCTGCAATCGGCTTAGCTCTTGCTGCATGGCTTGCCAATTAGCTTCTAGATTTGCGACAAATTCAAACTGCTGGGCATCGTAGTAGACCATTTTTGCTCCGGTAAAAACAGGTTAGGAAGGGAGACTACTGATCATCTGGAAGGATTGGCTTCCACAAAATAAGTCCTAAAATAAATCGGGCGCGATTTCGCCAGCTTCGGATGCGTTTGGATAAATTCCAGATAAATAGGACATAGCCCCAGCCCTGCTGAATTTCGCCCCGGAGGGTTTGCTTGGAGGCAGGCGATCGCAATGGTGGGTTTTCCACTCCGGGTTCCTTAATCCATTCTGTATGGGCAGTTTCAGTTTCAGCCATAGTTCTAAATGCGATACGCTTTACAATTCACTGTCAGTTCACTGTTGATTGTGCCATGCCTTAGCACTCACGGCATCTGTTAACTGTCTGAGAGATATTCGCTTGCAAAACTAAGGTGAATGGGGAACTAAATTGAAGGGCGATCGACAAGACTGTATGGTGCTACGTATATCTATGTCAAAAGCTTTGACGTAGATATATCTTGCCTCAACTCGCCCCTAGGAAATTCAAAATGATCAAACGCCAGCATCTGCTCCTGCCTTTTCTCAGCCTACTAGTCGCCGGATTAATAAGCTGCTCTCAGTCTGGCTATTCTAGTTCTGCAAGTGTTATTGCTCAGACCACAGCTCAGACTACTGCTCAGGTCACGGGCACTCCCAGCCCTACTCCAGTGCGCATCACTCCCAGTACGCCGACCAGCTCTGATTTGACTCAAATGTTTAGCAGAATTTGGCGGGTGACAGCGCCTTCAGGCTCGGCACCCAACAGCCTTTACATCTTTTTGCCCAATGGCACGCTGCTGCAAACTTCTTGTGTGGAGACCTACGCCATCTTTCCCTGGACGATCGACAAAGCGGCTCCCAAAGTCCTGAAAGTCAGCGAAAATGGCAGACCTGCCTACACCGCAGAAATTCTGGAATTGACTGACACCACATTGCGTCTGAAGCAAAAGCTGATTCCTTCCAACGAAACTAAAGAAATGACGCTGACTGCTGTAGACAGCGAGTTCGTTTGCCCAGATCTGCCGAAATAATTGCGTGGCAATGCTGCCCTTAGCGCAAGTTCCTTGCCTATATTTTTTCTACACATTCTTCCTGTACATTAATATTTCAAGTTCATTGTTGATTGTGCAGCCATGTCTATAAAGTCTGTCTCTTCTTTCTTGTTATCCGCAAGCTTATCCATCGTTCCCTTCTCGGCTCTTCAGCTCATTGGCAGTGGGGCTAACGCTTTTCCCGTCTCGCCTGCTCCTCTGCTGCTGGCGACGGCTTACACCGAGCAAACTCTGCCTACCCTGCGGAAAGGCGATCGCGGTGAGGCAGTTACCAAACTTCAGGGAATCTTGCAGAGTAACGGGTTTTTGGGAGCCGCCGATGTGCGATTGGGCAATCGGGGATACGGGACTGTAGATGGCGTTTTTGGATCGGTGACAGAGAGCGCCATTAAGGATTTGCAGCAGCGCTATGACCTTCCGGTGACAGGAGTGGTAAATCCTGTCACCGGAAGGTCATTGATGCTCATGAGAATCCATATCGATCGCCCTTACCCTGGAAATATTAGGCATCAGCATCCTAATTAATGTTTACCGGATGTGAGGGGAGTGACTTGAAGCACGCCTACGTTTTGCCATGCGTTCCGAACTGCCTTTTGTTCAGGGCTTTCAACGCCGTATAGCGCCCCGGCAACTGCGACCATAGCGTTGGCGGTTTGGCGAAAGGTGGCGTTGGAGCGCAGGCGATCGCGCAAGGTCAGATACCAGATTTTGCCCGTTTTCTCCCAGGCATAGCCGCCAATCTCGGTTGCCGCCAGATAAAAAGCGTAGTTGGGGATACCTGAGTTGATGTGAACGCCACCGTTGTCAGCACTGCCTCGGTAGAAATCTTTGACGTGTGCTGGCTGGGGGTCTTTCCCCAGAGTGGCATCGTCATACGCCGTACCGGGGGCTTTCATGGAGCGGATGCCGATTCCTTGCACCTTGGGCGTAAATAGCCCCACGCCAATAATCCAGTCTGCCTGATCTGCCGTCTGATTGAGCGATCGCTGCTTCACCAGCGTACCAAACACATCTGAAAAGGATTCATTCAGCGCTCCAGTTTCGCCAGAGTAGATCAGCCCTGCCTCATACTGAGTCACGCCGTGCGTTAGCTCATGCCCAATTACATCGATCGCCTTGGTAAACCGCTCAAACAAATCGCCATCACCATCGCCGTACACCATTTGACTGCCGTTCCAGAAGGCATTCTCATAATCAATACCATAGTGAACGGTCGAGTCGAGCCGTAGACCGCGATCGTCAATAGAATTTCGTCCAAAGATTTCGGCATAGAGATCATAAGTGGCTCCTGCTCCGTCGTAGGCTTCATTAACGGTCGGATCAGGCGACACCGGATCGCCTTCGCCGCGAACCAGGACTCCTGGCAGTACCATACCGCGCTGAGCATCATAGATAGTGCGGCGTTTCACCCCTGCTGCCGCCATAAAGGTGACTCCACCCACGACTTCCCGCCGTCCCCGAAACTGCTCTGACTTGCGCAAGGTCTGAAGCGCCCAATCTCGCTGGCGATCGCTGCCGTTTTTAATTACCGAATCCACCATGTGGGGCGGCACAATGCAGCAAATGGGACAAACGTGAACCTGGCTCTGAGACCGCTTCAACCGTGAGCCAAGCCATCCAGATCTCTGATTGGGCATTCTTATGGGTCTCCCTATGACTTGTAATTAATTAAGGCTTGAGACTAATTAAGGCTTGAGACTAATTAAGGTTAACGGTTCTACCTTGACTTCAATCCTGATTGCAACATTTATTTTGCCTTCATTATTGTTCAGGCTTATTATCGTTCAGGCTTGTTTATCATTCAAAATTAGAGGCAGGTAAAATACGCCTCACTTATCCGCAGAGTGCCTCAGCGTGATGTCGAATGTGATCTTCCATGAACGTAGAGATGAAATAGTAGCTATGATCGTATCCCTCTTGCATTCGCAGATTGAGAGATTGACCCACCTCAGCACAGGCTTTTTCAAATTCCTGGGGTAAGAGCTGTGAAGTCAAAAAGCGATCGCCCCTCCCCTGATCAATCAAGATCGTCTGCGGATACAAAGCAACGCGCACCAACTGACTCGCATCGTATCTCCGCCAGTCTTCTGAGTTATCCCCCAAGTAGTTGGAGAACGCCTTTTGACCCCAGGCACACTGCATCGGCGCGGCGATCGGCGCAAAGGCTGAAACCGACTGATAGCGATCGGGATTGCGCAAGGCGCACACCAGCGCCCCATGTCCGCCCATGGAATGTCCAAAGATACCCTGGCGATCGGCAACCGGGAAATTCTGGGCGATCAGCGCGGGCAGTTCCTCCACCACATAGCTATACATACGGTAATGCTTTTGCCAAGGTTCCGTAGTGGCATCGACGTAGAATCCGGCTCCGGTGCCAAAGTCCCAATCCGCATCTTCTGCCGCAATGCCTGTGTTGCGAGGACTGGTGTCGGGAGCTACCAAAATCAAGCCATGCTGGGCGGCAAATTGCTGTGCCCCCGCCTTCGCCATAAAGTTTTCCTCAGTGCAGGTTAAGCCTGAGAGAAAGTAGAGGACGGGAAGCGATCGCCCTTTCGCCTGTGGCGGCTCATACACGGAAAACTTCATGGTGCCGTTGCAGGCTTTGGAGATATGGCTATAGGAAGCGATCTTGCCACCAAAGCAAGCCGTTTCGCTGATCAAAGTGAGATCGGTCATGATAATGAGTTTAGAATGTAACGACTGAGCGGATGACTTCGCCCTTCCGCATGGAGTCAAAGGCATCGTTGATTTGGGCGATCGGTAAAACTTGCGTCACCAGGTCATCGATATTGATTTTGCCATTCATATACCAGTCCACAATTTTTGGCACATCCGTGCGTCCTTTTGCCCCGCCAAACGCCGAGCCTTTCCAGACGCGCCCGGTCACGAGCTGAAACGGACGGGTGCTGATTTCCTGTCCTGCACCTGCTACGCCAATGACGACGCTCACGCCCCAGCCTTTGTGACAGCACTCTAGCGCCTGTCTCATCAGGTTGACGTTGCCAATGCATTCAAAGCTATAGTCTGCACCGCCGCCCGTTAGCTCCACTAGGTAGGGCACCAAGTCGCCTTCAATTTCTTTGGGATTGACGAAGTGGGTCATGCCCAGCTTCTCAGCAAGAGGGCGCTTCATCGGATTCAGATCAACGCCGACAATCATGTTGGCTCCCACCATTCGTGCCGCCTGAATCACGTTGAGTCCAATGCCGCCCAGCCCGAAGACTACGACATTCGCGCCCGGTTCAACCTTCGCTGTGTTGATGACTGCACCTAGTCCCGTCGTCACGCCACAGCCGATCAGACAGACCTTCTCAAACGGCGCATCTGAACGAATTTTGGCAACCGAAATTTCGGGCAAGACTGTATAGTTGGCAAAAGTAGAGGTGCCCATGTAGTGATGCAGCATCTCGCCATTGAGGCTAAAGCGGCTGGTGCCGTTGGGCATTAAGCCTTGCCCCTGAGTCGTGCGAATTGCCTGACAGAGATTGGTTTTGCCGCTCAGACAGAATTTGCAGTTGCGGCATTCGGGCGTATAGAGAGGAATCACATGATCGCCAGGTTTAACGCTCGTCACGCCAGCCCCCACCTCAACCACGACACCCGCACCCTCATGCCCCAGGATTGCCGGAAACAGACCTTCAGGATCGGCTCCAGACAGCGTGTAGGCATCGGTATGGCAAATGCCCGTCGCCTTAATTTCAACCATGACCTCTCCTGCTTGAGGTCCTTCTAGCTGAACGGTTTCAAGGCTCAAAGGCTTTCCAGCTTCAAGGGCTACAGCCGCTTTAACATCCATATTTTTATCTCTCTGCCACGCAAAATCTCACCATTCACCCTGTAACAGTCTAGATGAATAGTATGAACACTGGCTGAGACTGGGATTCTATGTCTAGAAGCCTACCAGGGCAACCGATCGCCATTCCAGGAAAAGAACTCGCCGCTGTCGCTTTCCTGAAGCCCTGCAATCACTCCTAGCAACTGCTGCACCGTGCGATCGACTGAGAAAAGCTTCTCAGGCGGCACATTGCGCTGAAACGGCTGGGATAGCTGAGTATCTGTAGTGCCGGGATGGAGATTGACGACGATCGCTCTGGGGCAGGTGCGTTTGTATTCAAGTGCCGTGGTTTTCATCAGCATATTCAGCGCCGCCTTTGATGCCCGATAGCCATACCAGCCGCCGAGCTGATTATCGCCAATGCTGCCCACCTTGGCAGAAATGGTGGCTAAGATAGCGCGATCGCCATGTTTGAGCAAAGGCTGCACCTGTTTTGCCAGCAGCACCGCGCCAATGCTATTCACCTGAAAATAGCGCAAGAGCTGCTCTGTATTGATCTGCCGTAGACTCTTTTCCGGCTGCATTGTGCCGTCATGGAGTACGCCGACGCAGTTGATCACGGTATGCAGCGCCTTCACCTCTGAGCGAATTTTCTCGATCACCGCCGCAATTTGGGCTTCTTCAGTAATGTCCATGGGCAGACACTGTAGGCGAGAGTCATCAAGGGTCACTAGCTCAGATTGCGGATTGCGGTAGGTGGCGTAGATTCGCTGAGGGCGATCGTCTTTAAGCATCTGCTGCACAAAGCCTAAACCAATACCCTGCCCTGCCCCTACAATCAGCGTAGCGGTCTCGACAGCAGAATTGCCGACAGGATTGCCGTAGGGTTCTGGCGGGGAATTAACTCTATCTATCATTGGCTCAAGGTAAACAGTTCTATCAGTGCCTTTCAGCAGCGGCTTTAAACCTTTCCCAATCCATCAGCGGCTCTTACCCATCCGCCACATTAGGGTATGGAGAGACATCTGAGAACATTGTGCTTTTGGCAACGACCTTATCACCTATCAAGCATATACGCTCACTTGCCCTGCTTGACAGAGAGAGCTACGATCACCAGGATCCAAGCTTGTACTGTTTACCTACTGATAGTACAATTAGACTAATCATGAAGTTTAAGATATGCAGAGAAGAAAAGTTCTAATTGCAACTAAGACTTACCCATCTATCAGTACAAAGTACAAGGAGACTGTCTGTACTGCGGGAATCCTCCTAGATGATGATGAAAAGCCCGTGCAATGGATTCGTATTTACCCAATTAGGTTCCGTGAGTTAGATTTTGACCAGCGATATAAGAGATGGTCTGTCATTAGCGCTGAAATTGAAAGAAATGAAAAAGATTATAGAGAAGAAAGTTACCGGATTAATGATACTTCCATAAGTGTTATTAGAGAGATAGGAACTAAAAATAGCTGGGAAGAGCGTAAGTCTTTTGTCTTACCTTTACAATTCAGTTCCATTGCTGAAATTCAGGCGCAGGGAAAGTCTTTAGGAATGATCAAACCTAAAAGCATAGAAAAATACTTTTGCAAGAATACAGATCGTGAATGGAGCTCTAGACAAAAGGCTGTGCAAGATCAAGGCGATTTATTTGAGCCGTCTGTAGAACTAGAAAAGATCCCCTATCAGTTTGGCTATAAATTCACTGAAATAGATGATGCAAAGCACTCTTACACAATAAGCGACTGGGAAATATCTCAACTCTATAGAGGATGCAGGAATAGATCTAAATTTGCCGCTTTGGAGGATAAGGAGAAAGATGCCATATCTAAGGTAAAACAAAAACTAGAAGATGAGTTTCTATCTAAAAAAGATCTTTATTTCATTGTAGGGAACCTCAAAAATCACTACAAAGTTTTTATGATTATAGGCATCTTTTATCCTCCCAAAATTGCCCAAAATCAACAAGCACAGACCCTAGGTTTATTTGACTTATAAAATGTTTAACACAACAGCTTCTGAAAAAAATCTTGTACTGACTTTCGGCTATGGCAACCGAAAGACCTACGATGCCTTTCTTGATTACTTGGAAGAATTTAACGTCACTTGTGTAATTGACGTGAGGCTAAGTCCTCGTGCATGGTCTAGAAAATGGTATGGAGATGCGATCGAAAAACTTTGTATTTCTAAAAGCATTCGCTATATGTCGAGAACGTCTCTTGGTAATATATCCGGATGCAGTCATTGGATTTCTCCAGAAAAAGAAGCCGCAGAGCAAACCTTATCTGAAGTTGCTGAAATACTTGAAACTGGAAATGTGCTATTGCTCTGTGCAGAGATGGATTCCTCAAGATGTCATAGGATTGAAGTTGCAGGTAAGCTGCAAGAATTGACCACCGCCTTAGTCAAACATCTTCAGTGACTTTTGCAGATTAATAGACAACACATGGCAATATCCTTTGTTAATAACCCAGATTATCTAACCTAACGACTGAAAACTTTAAAATATAAGGACGAGCATGCAGCCTCCTAACTCGCAGCCCACAGGTACACATTCCAATACCCTGCCTTCTGAGGAATGGCTAGAAGTCGGTAAGATTGTGGGTGTACAAGGTTTGCAAGGGGAGCTGCGCGTTTATCCTGAAACCGACTTCCCAGAACGCTTTGAGACACCAGGCACCCGATGGCTTTTGCGTCCGGGGGCAACACAGCCAGAGCCGATCAAGCTGAAGTCGGGTCGCTATCTTAATGGCAAAGGGCTATACATTATCAAGCTTGCCGGAATCACCGATCGCGCTCAGGCAGAGTCTTTGCGCGACTGTCGGATTATGGTGCCGCAAGGCGATCGCCCCCTCTTGGAAGAAGGCGAATTTCACGTTGCCGATCTGCTGGGCTTAGAGGTCTTCGATCAGGCGACGCAGAAATCGATCGGCACCGTCACGGAAGTCTTTGCCGCCGGGAATGACCTGTTAGAGGTGAAGCTGCACCACGCGCCAACTCCGGTGCTGATTCCCTTTGTGGAGGCGATCGTTCCTATCGTAGACCTAGCGCAACGCCGGATCGAAATCACGCCGCCGCCGGGATTAATCGAGCCATCGGCTTCAGAGGGAAAGTTTTGACTTTAGAGGGCGATCGCTCAGGATCAGATCTTGGAAGTTGAGGCATTTTACTCGACCTTCCAAGTTCAGAGGTCGAAGTTTCAAACAAAAAGGTCGGAGCTTCGAGGTCGGAGGCTTAAGTTTGGAAGGCGAAGGATAGAGCTTAGAACAGAATCGTTTCTGTTTAAAAGCCGAAGTTTCGAGGTCGGAGGCTGACATTCCGGGGTCTGAGGGTGAAAGATGGAGAATTAAGTGGGAATACTGAGTCTTGGCTGCTCAACTGCGAAAGCAAGCTTCCCTCTGTGCGATTTTCACTCCTCTATCTTTTTAATCTTATGTTTATTTCTCTCATTGCCGATTACGGGACAGGCGATCCGGCTTTTGCCGAAGTTAAGCAACGGCTGCTGCTGGCACTGCCCCAGGCTCAAATTCATGAGCTTTCTGTGCCGCCGTTCAGCACCCTTGCCACCGGATTTTGGATTGCCCAACTGGGTCTAAACCCAGGAACAAGCGATCGCTTGATTTATCACAACTGTGCCCCGCGTCAAGATGATCCGGAAGCCCGTCGAGACAACGAAGGAGAAGGCTTAACCTATGCCTTGCTGCCCAATGGAGTTCAGGTGGTGGGCGTAAATGCAGGCTATACGCTGTCTTTCATTAAGCATCATGCCAAGGCGCTGCACACGATCAGCGTGTCTAGAGGCGGTTCCCAGTTTCGGTCGCGGGATGTCTTTCCTCCGGCAGCAGGGGCGATCGCGCAAGCCGATCTCAGCGTCTTGGGAGAGGCGATCGATCCTAGCCAAATTCCCGATGCGCCGATCGATCGGATTGCCTGGACTGATGGCTATGGCAACATCAAAACGACGATTCCGGCGGATACGCTATCGCTGGAGCCAGAAACCAAAATTGTGATTCGCATCGGCGATGTCGTCAGCGATGCCATCTATTCTGACGGCAGCTTTAGAGTTGCTGAAGGTACGCTAGCCTTTGCCCCCGGCAGCTCTGGCTGGCTTGATACCGATGGCAAACACATTCGCTGGATGGAGCTGTTTTTGCGGGGCGGCAATGCCTGGTCGCGTTTTGGTAAACCTCGGATTGGTCAACAGTTGAGCTATATCGGCTAGGGCTTTGCGCCGACGAGTTCTCTACTAGAGCAGAAAACAGCAGCGATCGCCCTCACAATGTGCAGATTGCGATCGCCCGCTCCATCAATGCCACTTGAAACAGCATCATTCTGGTTTGAAGTAGGAACATTAGACTTGTCCGAAATATAAATAGTGGCAAAGAAAGATGGTAGAACGGGATTTTACCGCTCTACCAAAGATGAAAAATC
>CASBQM010000307.1 GCA_949127645.1 Synechococcales cyanobacterium PMM_0036 | reverse complement strand
GCTTCCTTACGTTAGTGGCCTCAAATTGCAAAGGTGCTTGTGTTGCTTTCATCACAATTTTGATGATGTTTACCGCTATTTTCACGATTAAGACAGGTACCTTGGCGACTGTGCAGACATAAACCATTTCTCAAAAAACTCGCGCCGTCAACCAAGGTGTGATATTGTTTGTCAGCACTCCAACATTGCCACCCGATATGGAAAACTTGATCGCTGTTAACACATAGGCTAGCCGCCTTCGCCAGTTACAAATGTGAAACTTTTTTGTAAATTAGCTTCGGACAGAACTAGACAAACACGTAGGCAATCCACTCTTGTAACCAGGGCAGGAAAGTGAAACAATTGCCGGCGAAAAATGGTGAACCACTATGTGTTTCTCCAGTACCACAAAACAGGTGGCGTGAAAAAAAGGATCCACGATGCAAAACATGTGACGGCACCCTAGCCGATAGGAAATCTTACATCTCGCCGACCCCGTTGCAAAATGTTTCGCTGATCACTTGATCATATCCGGTACAAACATGAGTAAAATAAATGTTAACCCAAACTGATGCAGTGCTGCTGCAGTGGCGAACGGGGACATCAGTGACAAACGCGGATACAGCAGCTTTCGATGATTAGCCGGGCTGATAAACGGCAATATCTGCCCCTGGCCAAGCGGTGGCACTCCGTAATTTTATCTGCTGGCACACTGCCAGACTGAACAGGGCCTAAATCAGCCTGAGCTTCCCCGATGAAATTCTAGCAAGGCTTGAAACCGCCGGGGTGGATATATCACCGGTCAGTATTAAATCCTCCCCATTGACTTGACCAGCGCCGTCAAACGCAACCCCTCCCGGGCCACCTCCCCGACGTCCGTACTCATTCTCGACGTTCTTACTGATTTCTCTCAGCGACATGGCGAGATAGGTCGAATCAATCACAAATAAATTTCAGATTTGTGAAATGACTAGTATCCTATTCGTGCGGCTGACCAGACTACGTACAAACGGACTGATGTTACAGGCAACAGGAGTAGGCTGGGCTGTCTCTAAAACGACAGAGGATACTTCGAAGCCCAGTGTTTCGTCCAGCTTTTGCTTTTCCGCGCCTGCAGCAATCATCAATCGCTCCCACTTTAAACACGTCCCATCAAAACATATAGCAATCCACCGCACAACCATCGTCTTGGACGGTGGATCGTTGGTCTAGCTCATGTACGTCTTTCCCTTGCTTGCTACAGCACAGCAGGGAAGATGAATTCGCTGTACGGAACAAATAGCTACCATATCAGATTATCGCCTGCAAATGTGGCGGCTTGTCACTGCTCTCTCTCCAGAAACTTTGCATAGAATATGTGTACTTCATTCACCTGCCACTAGAAAAGTTGCCAGTGGCTCTAATGAAAACGTTTTTCTTCAGCACCGACCTTTCCAGTCCACCTCGCCCGGAAACCTTACGACCAAAAACCGTCATCCCCGTCACCGACGACACGGCACACAGTGGCCAGTTTCTTCGCGTCGTAACGCGGGGCAACAAGGGCAAGCCCTCCCGCCACCACAACCACGAACTTCTGCAGTGAGCGCCAACCCATCTTCCGTCGCCGACCAGGACCAGGTCTCCTGCAGGGAGATATTCCAGTCAACCTTTGACTGTCCCACTTCCCAGCCGTGCACCTTGGGAGAAATTCGGCCAGTGCGCAATTTCTCCTGCCACAACCTCACGGAAAACCAGCACGAAATTCTCCAGCTCGGGCTGAACGCTGTGGTGGTACATAAACCACCAATGCCATCAACCAGTTCGATAAGACTGGAGTATCTTCACAACCGCTGCTGCAACATACGAACCGCCGGTCCCTCAACGCTGCGCTTCAACAGCCACCTAACAACATTCCTCGGACACCGTCTACCGCTCGCAATTCGCGCGGCGGCCAGAAATCACCATCCGAGTGGCCGCTTCCTGTCACATTCGAACATCAGTCCCCAGCAGTTGGCGGGGCTGAAGCAACTGGTCGGCCTGACGCGGTCTGGCAACGTCGTGATTGTTCCCGCCGACAAAGAATCAGCCGTTGTCCTGATGAACGGCACCGACCACATCAAGGAGGGTGTCCGTCTGCTCAGCAATGCGGTAAACTACGTTCCCATTGCCAAGCCTCTCCATCCGTCCAACTTTAAAAAGACATGTTCGATACTTGACGAACTGCTTGAGCGTGGCGCCATCACCAATGCAGAGTATCTGGGTGCTCTTCCAGGCCCAGACTATCGGTGGAGAACGCTGCGCTTGCTGCCCAAAACCCACAAGCCTTCCGGTGTCTGGATCGACGGTAAACCGCCATGCCGTCCGATTGTGCCGAATCACTTTACAGAGACTGCAGGTAAAATCCTTCTCTACCAGTGCGCAGTTGTCAACCAGATCAACAATTCATACTGTTCTGTGACATATGACCGACGTGCATCGTTGCTGTTTAACCAACAGGAGCATCCAAACTAATCACAAAGAAAATTGGCCACATAATCAGAGCCGTCTGCACGTCGGTTGTTGTGAACGCTGACGCTGTAGTGACATCCCTGCGCGACATCACCTTGACCAGCGCAGCCCTGGCACCACTGCCCGACCAACAGAATGGGGACGACCAAATTATCACGTGTATCCTGACTGCGGACATCGACAATCTGTATCCTTCTATGCCGGTCGATGAAATACGGACGCTTGCCAGAGAGGCGTTCTGCGCTGCTGGAGAACACGCATGCATCGAGCTCTGGATGAGCCTGTTCCTCGTCCAACTTCTCTGTAACGATGTGTGCCACGCAGGACAGTGGTACCGACAAGTTCGGGGCGTAGCACAAGGTGTTTCGTGGGCTCCGGCCATCGCCAACTTGTTCATGATGGGTTTCGATGCCATCGTGAACAATTTTCCAGAAGTCCGACGTTACTGGCGCTACATCGACGACGTCTGCATCATCTGGCAAGGCACTTCCCCGCGCTTGCTCGCAATGCAGCAGGAGCTTCGCCTATGGCGTCCTGCAAACTTGACGGTAAGAATCAAAAAGCGGAAACAGCAGTTATAATTGATAGTACCCGACTAGAAGAAAATTACAAAATAATTTCAGATTTGTAACTTACGCAAGCAACTGCTTTCACATCACGCTGTGATCACAATCTGTGCATCGGGTAATACGACTGTGGCGAAATGCCGTTGTAGCGAAACAAGCTTCTATACACCTTTCGCCACTACAGTCAGTCCTATACCAAAACACAAGAGACCAGACCTTTCTCAAATATGTTCAAACAGAGCTCCAATGTTTCATGTGATACCAAACCAAAACTACAAACAGCTGCTACTACAGTTTCCCGACTCAAGCCGTCTGCGACAGCGGTACTCTAGCCTTTTGTATGACCAACACCTGACCGTGCTCGGAATGTATTTAATGATAAACTTTCAGGTTGTCTGGAATTCTGCGACGTATCAGCCGGCGACTGGAGTGTTTTTGGACCTGAGGTTATCGCTGACCCAGAGGGGCGACGGTCATTGGTCGGTCGACCACCAGATTTACTTCAAGCCTGAATCCAGCCGTGCCCTGTTGGACCGCAGTTCCTTCCATCCGCCGCAGACCTTTGTCGCCATTCTGATTTCCCAGCTAAAGCGCTACAGACGACGCTGCAGCCGTAGTGCAGACTACGAGGAAGCGGTGCTGAGTCTCTTTCGCACACTTGCACGCAGTCGGCGTTACTCCATTTTGTTTCTACGGGAAGTGCGCACGCGGGTGGAGTCGCGTTTAAGCGAAGACCCACCGGACGTGCAATTAGCCCGAAGAATTCCCATCGTCTTGCCGTGGCACCCGCGGATGGCACCCGTAGCAAAAGCCATACAGCGCGAATACCACAATTTCTACCATCTGCTCCCGTCATCACTGGCGGGACAGTTTCCAAAGCGGCTGACCATGACGTGGACAACTGGCAAACCATTCAAACGACTTTTATCATAGACAAACGGGGGTTTTTTTACAAGTGCTGCAAGAAAAATTCAAATCTGTTGACGCTCACTTTTGTTATAAACATTCCGCTACTGTTCTGCACGTAGTTTTTATGAGACATGCCAATTTGTAGTCACATAAAAAGACCTGAACATCGTTACCAGGGACAACGTTCTGAATATCCTTGTGTCTCAGTGAGACACCGTGATGGTCTGGTGGCATGTAAGCTTGGCTATAGAGCGGACAGTCTGGGTTC
>CASBQM010000306.1 GCA_949127645.1 Synechococcales cyanobacterium PMM_0036 | reverse complement strand
GCCTACCTTCATTAAGCTAGGGCAGCTTTTTTCTACTCGCGCCGATCTTTTTCCGATCGAGTATGTCGAGGAGCTATCTAAACTTCAGGATAAGGTGCCTGCCTTTGGCTACGAGCAGGTAGAAA
The DNA here is from genome assembly GCA_949127645.1 of Synechococcales cyanobacterium PMM_0036. Lineage (GTDB taxonomy): Bacteria > Cyanobacteriota > Cyanobacteriia > Elainellales > Elainellaceae > Drouetiella. Next base: position 2,470 of record CASBQM010000306.1, on the reverse strand, counting down.
CCACGATTCAGCGAGATTTTGGTAAGCCAATCCCAGATCTATACAAAAACTTCGACCCGATTCCGTTGGCGGCAGCCAGTCTGGGACAGGTGCATCGGGCGCAGCTCTATTCAGGTGAAGAGGTGGTAGTTAAGATTCAGCGACCGGGGCTGAAAAGACTGTTCGCCATTGATTTGCAGATTCTCAAGGGCATCGCTCGATATTTCCAAAGCCATCGAGAATGGGGTCGTGGACGCGACTGGATGGGCATTTATGCTGAGTGCTGCAAGATTCTTTGGGAAGAAATCGAATATCTGAATGAAGGTCGCAATGCCGACACGTTTCGGCGCAACTTTCGTCAGGAAAGCTGGGTCAAGGTGCCTCGCGTCTACTGGCGCTACAGCTCTCCTAGGGTGCTGACCCTAGAGTATATGCCGGGAATCAAGATCAGCCATTACGAGGCGATCGAAGCGGCAGGACTCGATCGCACCCATCTGGCGAAGCTGGGAGCCAAAGCCTACCTTCATCAGCTTCTAACAGACGGCTTTTTTCATGCCGATCCTCACCCTGGAAATCTTGCAGTCGCCACAGATGGCTCCCTAATCTTTTATGATTTCGGCATGATGGGGCAAGTACAGGCGATTACCCGCGAAAAGCTGCTAGACACCTTTTTTGGCATTGCCCAGAAGGATGCCGATCGCGTGGTGAATTCCCTAATCGCGCTGGGGGCATTGGCTCCGACTGACGACATGGGCCCAGTACGGCGATCGATTCAGTATATGCTGGATCACTTTATGGATCAGCCGTTTGAAAACCAGTCGGTCTCGGCAATTAGCGACGATTTGTATGAGTTAGCTTACGATCAGCCCTTCCGCTTTCCAGCAACCTTTACGTTTGTGATGCGAGCCTTCTCTACCTTAGAGGGGGTGGGTAAAGGATTAGACCCAGACTTTAACTTCATGGAGGTCGCAAGACCTTTTGCAACAGAACTTATGGCAAATGGTAACAGCTCTAATTCCGGCGGCTTATCTGAAAGTCTGCTGGGCGAACTCGGACGACAGGCGGCTCAGGTCAGCAGCACGGCGCTGGGTCTGCCTCGCCGCATTGAAGACACGCTCGATAAACTTGAGCGAGGCGACATTCGGGTAAGAGTGCGATCGACTGAAACCGATCGCGTTTTGCGCCGAATCAGTAGCGTAAACATGGGGACTAACTATACTCTACTGATAGGGACGTTCACCTTATCTGCTACGATTCTGCTAGTCAATCACTATCTCTGGCTAGCGGTTGCGGCAGCAGCAGCAGCGGGTATCGTATTGATTGCATTAATTCGCCTCATGGTGCGGATTGATCGCCTCGATCGCTCTTAACGCTCTGCTCAAAATCACTCTGTTTCCGATGCCAACGGCAACATCATGAAACGTTTTTTCACGGGTCTGACTGATCCGGGGCTTCTGCGAACAGTTAATCAGGATGACTACTACCTAGATCCACAGGGTCGATTTTTCGTGGTGGCTGACGGCATGGGCGGACACGCCGGAGGGCAAGAAGCTAGCCGGATTGCCACAGAGGCGATTCGAGATTACCTGGAGGAATATTGGGACTCAGACGAATCTTCTGAAACGCTGTTGGAAAACGCTTTCTTGAAGGCAAATCAGGCAATTTTGCTTGATCAAGTGAGACACCCAGAGCGATCGGACATGGGCACGACTGCTGTAGCCTTTTTGCTGCGGGCAAACCAGTCTTGGTGCGCCCACATTGGCGACTCGCGTCTGTATCGTTTGCGCGGGGCTAAGCTCAGCCAAATTACGGAAGACCACACCTGGGTTGCTCGCGCCATGCGGATTGGTGACATTACGCCAGACCAGGCGCGGATTCATCCCTGGCGGCACATTTTATCCAAATGCCTGGGGCGAGAAGACCTGCGGCAGGTGGAAGTGCAGAATTTTGACTTGCAGTCTAACGATCGCCTCCTTCTATGCAGTGATGGTCTGACCGAGGAACTCTCTGATCATCTAATTGCCCAACACCTGAAAACAATCCGCTCCTGCGATCGGGCTGCTGCGGCTCTAGTGAATGCGGCAAAAGATAAGGGAGGTCGGGACAATATTACGGTCGTGATTGTGGCATTTGATGAAGCGATTGCCCCAGAAACCTAGCCTGGATCTCGGCTATTGGGGAGAGATTTAGCCATTTATGAAAATCGGGTAGAAATCATGCGGTCAAATCTAGATGAGTGCTGTAAGCTATTGCTGATATGTTCGCATTTGCTCTTCATCAAGTGAATTTGGCTGAATGACTTCAGTAACCCGATCGCCCTTCTCCAGCAAGAAAACCCGCAAAAAATTGGCTAAGAAGCGCCACTCTCTGTTTGTCCGCCTCATTCGGCTGGTACAGCGGACGCTAACAGGACTGGCTTTGCTGTTGTTGCTAGGGCTGGGCTATCGTCAGGTAGAAAGTTTTTTACACAAGCCTCAGGCAGTGCTGGTAT
>CASBQM010000305.1 GCA_949127645.1 Synechococcales cyanobacterium PMM_0036 | reverse complement strand
GTATTGTTTGCACTGAAACCTTAGCAAACCTTAGCATTCGAGGCCAGCGGTCGAACGGCAAGAACTTTGGGTCCGGAAGGGCCGGCTTGAACGACCAGGCGCGCTCCGCTGAAATTATTCAGCGTTCGGAAACCATTTCCTTTTCGGACAATCGGCTCTACTCCAGCTTTGTGTTTGTTTCTAAAGGGAGGTCGTAGGTTTTCTGAAGACTTTCCGAACGCTTTCAGCATTGAAATCATGGGGATTTCACCAGAGCGCGCTTGGTCGCTCAAGCCGGCCGTTTCCGGACCCCAAAGTTTGTTTGGTTTGCGCCAACCAGCCAATTAATGGCGATGCTAAGAAATGCTAAGGGTCAAAGCCCGCTCTGGATGTAAACTATTGAAATCATTGAATCGCGGCTTTTGAAGGCGGGAGATGAACTGGGCATGCGCGGGATTCGGGACGGTGATCGGTAGCCGCATTTCGGCCGCGGCGGCGGCCAGGTATTTATAAAAACTGGAAATCGAAGAGATCCGCCGGTTGATGGTTTTAGGCGCCGCGTTCTGTGCGACCAGGTGCTCCCGGAACGCGAGCACGTCTTTGATCAGCGTGTGATAAAGGACGTTTATCACACGAAGGGTGTTTAGGGCTTCCAGGAAACCGACAACTCATCGTCATACTTCGTGCCCGACCCGTGGCCGATCACAACATGATCGGGGAACAGGTAGCCCGTTATTTTGCCGTTGACATCGTAACCCGGATACCGGGACTCCAGGACGGCACTGACTGGTTCGGACTGCCCGGGTTTCAGGCAACTCAGGACATACGCCAGGAACGCGTGAATGTCCTCATAATCCTTGATGACCGTGGCCGGTTCGTGCTGACGTTCCAGCGTTTCAAGAAGTTTGCCGATGTGGTCGCCCGGCTCCGCGAGCAAGGGCCGCTTGCCTTCAAAATAGACACTTTCGAGTTTTTCTCTCTCTGGATCGCAGTTGCCGTGGATGGCGTTGTTGCGCTTATCCATAACCCGTTTGAAGTTCTTGAACTCTTCCGAATGCTGATCTATCGCCTTTGCGAAGCCCTCGCATTTATAGGATAGATCGAACAGTTTTACATCAATCTGGGCGCGGATGAACTCGTCAAACTGACGCTTGTTGCGGCGAATCTCCGGCTTGCACAGGACCAGAACAATCATGTTGATGAAGGCCTCGGCCAGGACTGGCGCGATTTAGCGTGGAGGGTCGCCATTTTGAGCATGATCTCAAAACGTAGACGCGCAATCGACACAGGGTGTTGATGCTGCCTACTTCCGCCGTTTCCTTCTCAACACTTCACAAAGTCGCACGGCTTCTCTGAAAGCGGTACCAGCCTCGAGCAGAAGTCACAGGCGAGAGAAGAGATATTGTCGGGGGTTGCCGTTTGCGGTAGACACTTGGGTTTACCGATGCGCGCTAGATGCCGATTTGCGTCCTGGATTTACTGGAATCCCGGTTTCGCTCGCAGCGCGCAAGCCTGCCTGACCCCCGACTTTCTGACGCTCGAGTTCGGTGGGGATCAAGGCTGGTAGCGGATTGTGACGGTTGTGGTCGATTGGTCACCATCAGCATTCCGGACGGTGAGATTAACCAGGTAGTCCCCGGCCCCTGCTCCTATCCAGACGCGAGTGCTGGGCATCCCTTGGTCAATGAACGCGAGACCCCAAAATGGAGAACTCCATGTATAAGTGAGCGCTCCAGTTGTGCCGGACGCATTCAACGTCACCATGGGTGACTTGGTTACGACAATGGGACCGCCCGCGATCGCCGCATTTAGCGTTTGGAACGAAATCGAACCGGGTGCATGCTCTGCGTACACCAGGGCGAGGCCTCCAGCATCAGAAACGATATCGCGGAAGCTGGGCGTAGCGTCAAGGGTGTATCCGAACGAAAAGGTGTAAGGCGCGCCGGTCGGATTTCCGAATACCGGATAACCATCATCGATAACGCCGACAAGGCTGACGCTCGGTCGCGGACGGCAGGACGTATAGACTTTGTCCACGGTCACAACGATATATCCAAACCTTACTTTCACGATATCGAGAGAGGATGGTGACGGGTCCGGAGAGCCCGGATCTACCAGGAATAGATCGTTGGTGAGAATCTTGGTCGCCTGATTATAGGCGATACGCGACCGAACCTCTTTCGCTCCTGAAAAAATCTGAGTGACAACATCGGCCGGAAGACTTGGGGTAAAAGTAGATTTGATCGTTGTTACGTCAACCACGTGCTCCATTAGGAAGCTTGAGACGCCACTGGGCGGCGTCGTGCAAGTGGCATCGGGCCCCGTGGATTGAGCTGTCAGGGCGGTGGCTCCGACGGCGAGGAGAATTCCAAGCCGTAGAGAGACAAAGTGTGTTTTGGGTTTCAAGGCGTCTCCTTAAGGGTGCTGCAATTGGGTAGGCCTCAAGTTCGGCAGCGACAACCTTTGACATTTGATCAGGCTATGTCCAGGAAGGTGCGTACCGCTCAAGGCCTATAGGTCTTGCGTCTTTCCGCGAAACTAACTTGCAAACCGTTCTACTCTTACAACAGCAGCGGTTCCAGAATACATCTACGGACAACAACTCACTCACTGCGAGGATCCACTTGAGGGAGCCCCACTAAACAGAATGTAGGCCAACGCGAATCGTGGGCGTGGGCTTACGGGCTCCCTGCGAAGCTTTGCGTAGTACCGATTAGTGCGTATGCACCCACGGCGGAACCGGATTATCCGGCCCAACCTTCTGTCCACCGATATGTTCGAAGTCAGTCACTTGCTGGCCACCCACAGTCAACGCACACCGCGGCAGTCCGTGATTCTCGTTATGCAGGTCCTCAGCCCATGGTGTGAATCCGCCGCGTTCTTCGGTGTTGTAGAAGTGCTCCTCAGGATAGATTTCAGTGGTGATATGGGCGATCTCGTTGATGAAGTTACGGAGAATATTCAAAGGCTTCTCGTGTCCGAGATCCCCTTCGAAGTCGTCAGCGGCCTTGTCGTACCGAATCACGGCTGAACTGCGTGTGTTGCGACCTTTCACAAACTCGCCGTTCTCGTAATAACGGAACACCGGATGAAGGTAGGCGACGCATCCGGGACGTTCCGGATCGTTACGGCGGACAAAGCTATTCGGATCGGAGCCGGGGAAGTTCTGGAAGCCATACTCGAGCGTAAACAGCATCATCTTCTTATCCACGAAGTAGGGATGCTCGCGGAAATAGTCGGCAGGGAGTTCGTAAAACAACTCCGCCCGCCCCGTCTGTGGGTCTAACACGAGCGCATCGGACATTATGCCGTACGTCTCATACAGGCCGGACGAGATGCTGATCCGCTTGATCATGTGCTCGGCCAAATGCTTCAAGTCGCCGGTATTCTTGAGGTCAAAGGCTTCGGTGGGAGTGGGAACTCCCTCATACCGATCTTCCATGATTCGATAGAGCGCGCGGACCGTGTAACGATAGCCGTGGATGAATCCGGTGGGGCTGCGGCGATTACGGCCTTCCATCGAGGCGCCTGCAAAATAGAGATCGGGGACGGTGGTTTCCCAAGCAGAACTCAAACGGGGGTATTTGCCAGTCTCATCGGATGGCTCCGGTGTGACATCTGGTGCGAATAAATCAGGATCGAGATACTTCCAACCAGTACAGCGGATAATAATGTCCACGGGAACCGAACCAGTCGCACTGCCAGGAGTGGTCCAGTGGGGGAATTCTTCGACGTAATACATGCGAAGAGTCCCGTCCTCCTCTTTGACTATCTTGGTCGGCGTAATTCCCTGGACAGAATGGAGCAGCTTTAACTGCGACATGTCGAGGATAGCGTTGCCTGCGGCACGCACGTCGCCCACATAGTGCGTCTGCCAGGCGTGCTTCAGCCAGCGCTTTCTTGTGAGGATGGTAATCACCGACGCGGCGTTGGCCAAGTGGTTGGCGGTTTCGAAGGCCGAGTTCCCGTGTCCGATTATGACGACACGCTTGCCTTCAAAACGCGCGAGATCGGTATCGTGGGTTTCGTACCCTTCAACATGTTCCATGCCCGGGATGTCGGGGATGACGGGTTTAACGGGACCAGTCGCCATGATCAAGACACGGCAGCGATACTCATTCCCATCCGAACCGGTAAGGATAAAGTGTTTAGTCCCGGGGTCGCGCGCCACATAAGTGACGCCCGTGTTGTATTGGATTTCGATTCCGAAGTGGTTGGCGAAGTCTGCCAGGTACCGCACCATGTCGTCCGCTAATGGGTACAACTCTTTGGAATACTCGCGGAAGAGGAACGAGTAGTCGTGAGTCAGCATCGAGTTCCAATCGAAACGCAAATTGAACTCGGGCTCGGGGAACCAGTTGAAGCGTTTGTTGAAAGAATTCAGCCTGCGATGGCGCGGCTTATGCCTAAAAAACTGCGCGACACCGCTGCCGCGTTCGAGAACTAAATAATCGCGGCCAGCCTCCTCCAGGAAGTAACCCAGTTGAATCCCACCGGGGCCGGCGCCGACAACGATGTAATCGTGGTAAATCATACTCTCACTCCTCGTTATGCTCCATCAAACACGGCCGTTGAGCTAGCAACGGCGATTCGGACTGAATGGGTTGCAGTACTGACACAGCAATACCCCAAACGGGGACCCTATCCAGCCCGCTATAGGCCGCGCTAAATGCCGTGACTAACCTTGCGGGGGTATTGTCATAGTTTAGGCTAAAAACGTTTGCAAATGCAAAACGAAACTGCTATTTAGTCAACTGTGTGGGTCTCGGTCTAGAATTTAGGTCCCTCGCGCTGGCCGGAACGCGAGCGATTCACTCTTCTCATCGGTCCGATCCGGCAGACTCTGTTGACACGGATCAGTTCACACTGGATAATCGTACAAATTCGCATTCCAGGCGATCGAAGTGGTACTGCAGCGAAGACAATAATTGTGAAGAATTCTCAATTGCTGTCTGGCGTCGGCGGTGATGGCGCATCCTTGCCCGGTAATCGCAGTTTTACCCTGACGGAGATACTGAATGAATCAGACATTTGCAGTGGGGATGGCTTGTGAGAAAACGGCGAGCAACGGCGATGCGGCGCCCGCGCCCCTGGCTGCGCATTCCGGGCTTACTGTGTGGTTCACAGGTTTGAGCGCGGCGGGAAAGTCAACCATCAGCCGCGCCGTCCAGAACGAGCTGGAAGCGCGAGGTTATAGGACAGAAGTCCTCGACGGCGACGTCGTTCGGCAGTATTTGTGCAAAGGGCTCGGCTTTTCGCGTGACGATCGCGACGAGAACATCCGTAGGATCGGGTTTGTGGCGAAACTGCTAACCCGGAATGGAGTTATCGTGCTGGTGGCCGCAATTTCTCCTTACCGCGCCGCGCGGGAGGAAGCGCGAGTCTCGATCGGGAACTTTCTCGAGGTTTATGTGAACGCTCCAGTGAGCGTTTGCGAGGGTCGCGACCCGAAAGGCCTGTACTTGAAGGCGCGGCGGGGTGAGTTGCGCAGCTTCACGGGCATCGACGATCCGTACGAGCCGCCTGAGCACCCGGAATTGGAGTGCCGCACCGACCGGGAAACACTCGATGCCAGTGTGTCGAAGGTGCTGGAGGCCGTCTATGGCGCAGTGGCCCAACCTAACGTAGCCGGCGTTTCAGCTCCCGGGAACTTGATCGGGTGATGAATTGCAAAATTACCTTAATGATCCACTAAGCTGAGCCGACCTGGTAGGGCGACTAAGGCTCGCGGCTACTTTATCGCGTAAGAGAGGCCGACCGACAATTGGAAGGTGTTCTTCTTAAACCCGGGCGGCGGATTATTAACATAGCTATCGAAGCTGCCCAGAGTGACACCGAATCCGTGGTAGACCGGCACGGTGAGGTTGACGACAAACCCGGCGAAGGTGTTGTCTAAGTCGTTCCAGGAGGGTCGGACTCCCGCCATCTCGAACAGCACAATCCCTTTCGGGAAAGTATGGGTGATGGTCTCGTTGAACCGCGACCCGATAAGATTCCGATTCAAAGCAGGATCGTCGTAGGTCTGCCGCAGGTAACCAATGCCCGCGCGCGCATCGATCTCGGTCTTGTCGGTTTTGAAGACGACGTTTCCGATACCACCGCCGTATCCCTGCAGTAGGTTTAGCCCCTGCGCCGAGTTATGATCGAACGTCGCACCCAGGAAAGCAAACCAGCGTGGCGTTAGATAATGGTCGTGCAGAAGGTCGGAGTGGAAAATCGTAATGTTACTTTCGAACTGACCGGCCTTTGTTTTGTCGTAAGACGAATTGAATGTGACGGTTGACCGGTCTCGGGGTATCGTCCAACTTTCGGACGGCGTGGTGCGCTCGAGGCTAATCCCGGACGTAAAAGAATTTTGAGTCACGGTCGATTCAGTCAAGGCGACGCCAAACGACCCGGCGCCTTTCCATCCACTCCAGAGGTGTCGCCGCCTGAAAGCACGTTCAAAGGAGCCCTCGTTGACGACGTTGGATACTTCCTTAACGGGAATCGTTTGAGGGGGTGCCGCCTGCACATCAATCGACTGATTGGTCATCTGCACAGGGCCCTGAGGCACCTTCGCCAAGTCGTCCCGGCCACGCAACGTTTGGTCTTTGTGGATGACGGCAAACTTCTTGGCGGAGGTAAGCTCCCGAACCTTCGCCCACGGCACCGTCACTGCAAACCCCATGTTGCTCTTGAAAACCACGGCATGGTCCGTCGCGCTCTGCAGTTCGCCGATGAGTGTCTCCCCATCGACAAAAATTAGCACATCGGGTTTAGGGGTTTCCTGCGCTAACACAAAGGATGCTGAGACGTACAAGAAAAGCCCAAAGGCCCTACAGAAGTGTGGGAGCATGATTGTGGATATTCAATTCTAGAACAGCAACGTCACTCGACGCCAACAAAACATTGTTAATTCGGCTATACTTGAGAGTCAAAGATTTACATCAAGCCTGCCCGTGGTCCACGTCACGATTACTCGGGAGCGAGAGGATTAGTGGTGACAACAGCTCCGGCCGTTGAAGACGTCCAGATCAAAGAAGATCTGGAGTTAGATCCGGACATTCGTTTCTCGAACAAATTATCACCCCACGCTTTGCAGCCCAAAGCCATTTTTCTAACCGGGGCAACCGGGTTCGTCGGCGCGTTTCTAATCGACGAATTGATGCGTAAGACGGACGCCACGGTGTACTGCTTGGTGCGGGGGTCCGAAGATCAGGCTGAGATGGATAGGCTGGTTACACATCTCAGGAGCTATGACCTTTGGCACGACTCCTATCTGGATCGTCTCTGGCCCGTGAACGGCGATCTCACACAACCCCGTTTCGGTCTTAACGAGGGCGAATTCACCGATCTTGCCGCCGAGTGCGATGCGGTTTATCACAGCGCCGGGTGGCTTAACATGGCCTATCCTTACCCGCGCATCCGGCCCGTAAACGTCAACGGTACCCGGGAGATACTGCGCTTCGCTGGTCGCGGACGGACTAAGCCGCTGCATTTTCTGTCGAGCATGGTAGTGTTCTTCTCGGATGCGCATACAGGCGATCCGGTGCTGACGGAATTCGACGACCCGTTGTACAGTCCTACGTTGAAGGGTGGTTACAGCAAGAGTAAATGGGTAGCCGACCGGTTGGTGGCGACTGCGCAGGATCGGGGATTGCCGGCGTGCATCTATAGGCCAGTGCGTATTTTAGGCCATAGCCAGACGGGCGCCATCAACGACCTGAACGATATCCTGCCGCTATTGCTCAAAGGGTGCATTTTGTTCGGAAAGTATCCGGCGTTGGACATCAAAGTAACGATGGTGCCCGTCGATTACGTTACCCGGGCGATGGTACACCTGGCAGGCGTGGAATCCTCCTGGGGCCGGGCGTTTCACTTTTTCCATCCGGAGCCGATCAAGTGGTCCGCTCTGATCGACATCATCCGTGGATTTGGTTACGGATTGGAAGAAGTCCCCTATGAACAGTGGATACGCGACCTCAAGCGGCGAGCGCAAAACCGCGAAACACCGGCCGATCTGAAGAGCTTTTTCGCTACGCTGTTGATGGTGTTAACGGCCCCGCATTTCCTGTTCTATAAGCGGCCGCCCCTCGACTCGACTTCCGTTCGCATCGGGCTGGAAGAAACGGGCATCGAATGTCCCCCGATCGACCAGCAGTTGATGGCGACCTACTTCGACTATTGGCGAAAAATCGGATATGTGCCCGCACCTCCCCGAGATAACCCGGCTGCAGCCGTTTAAGGAGAAGTGGAGTAATGCTCGTTTCATATAGCCACCGCTTCATCTTTATTCATGTTGGTAAGACAGGCGGGATGAGTGTGCGCAAGGTTCTCGAGCCGCTTTCCACGGAGCCGGAGAAATTCAAAATTCACCGGCCGCTCAAGTCTATCGGAGACCGCCCGAATCCGATGTATTCGGTTTGGGAAACGCTGCTGCTGCACGCTAAAGCCAGCGACGCTAAAAAGGAATTGCCGCCTGAGGTGTTCAACAACTTCTATAAATTTGCATTTGTCCGCAACCCTTGGGACCTGCAGGTGTCCATGTACCATTTCGTTCTCCGCGAGCCTACCGCCCCCACGCACGAAGAGGTGAAGAATTGCGGGAGCTTCGACGCCTTTATCGACTGGGTGGCCCAGACGGCAGCTCCGTATCCTCGGGGTATTACGAAGTTGCAACGCGACATGGTGACCGATGCGGATGGCACGCTGCTCGTCGATTTTACAGGGCGCTACGAAACGCTGGAAGACGATTTCGCACATGTCACTAAGGTGCTAGGTATCGATGCGGAACTGCCGCATTTAAACCGGAGCGCACACCTGGATTACAGGACCTACTATAACGACCACACCAAAGCCGTGGTGGCGGAGTGTTTTCGCTCCGATATTGAGCGTTTCGGCTACACCTTTGACGGGGTGCCGCCTTTGAAGGAAAGCCATCTCCCCGATGAACGCCACGACGGTTTTTGGAAGCGCAAAGCACAGCAGACCTCGCCGACAGGTATTACGCGTGGGCGGCATCCTATGAAGATGACATAGGTGACCATGGGGCCTCGGTCGCCTCACGCGGAGACTGGCTGCGCGGGGGATATCGTAATTTTGGAAGGGCTGGACCTCTCGGCCGGCATGTTGTGCGAAGCGGCGCGAAAGGTTCTTATCGCATGATCATTAATTTACACGCCGGCAGCTCGCCGTGGAAATATTACTGCATTAAATGACGCTGGTTCGCAGTGAGGGACGGACCTGAACCCACAGCTAAGCCTCTGAGCCTTCCCTTGGAACGATGTCCCTGTTTCGAACGGAAACTGGAGCCGGTCGCATTGGCGCAGTGCTTGCAAATGGAACCAGGGATGCCGGCTCTACTTCTGTTTCAGGCGCCCGTTTTGTAAGCCCGAAACTTATCTTGGCGACCTCATGGACCGAACGTCCATCGAAATCGCGAGCTGCGGTGAAAGGTATGAGACAGATGCGGGGCTGCGTTTGGCTCGTGATGGCCGGTAGCAGGCCGTGTTTTGTGCAGGTGTCCAGGCACGCTTAGAGACACCCGCGAAACATTCTGAGAAGGTGTCTAATGAAAGTAAAAAGGCAGGCTATCGCATGCTCATCTGTTTTGCTGGTTTGCACAGTGTCATTCTCACAAAGCCGGGTTATGCCAGACCCTGAGATTACGGCCGAGATCGCCGGAATTAGGGTAATCGATAATCACTGCCATCCTGAACAGGTGCTCGTTGAAGGCGAAACGGACACTCAGTGGGACGGTTTCCCACAGGATGCGTACCAAACCCCACGGGTCGTCAACATCCCCGCCAATATCCGGCCTAAGAACGCAAAGGTCTTGGCTGCGTGGCGGGCACTTTGGGGCATTTCCGACGAAACGTGGTCGGAAGACGCGGTGAAGCGGGCCTTGGCCGCCAAGCGCCAGATCAAGAAGGATAAAGGTGATGCGTATCCGGCCTGGGTCTTGGACCGCGCCGGTGTGGAGATTGCGCTGTCTAATAGGGTCACTATGCAGCGCGGACTTTCGGCGCCACGTTTCCGATGGGTTACTTACGCCGATATGTTTATGTTTCCTCTCAGTACGGCAAAGCTGCAGTTGGCAAATTCATCCTACGCAAAATTTTACGGCAGCTTAGAGCAAAAAGCGAAGGAACTGCGAAGCGGGAAAGCCTCGCCGCAGACGCTGGCCATGTGGTTGAAGACCTATGTCGTAGCCGCGATCGAGCAGCGTAAGCAGGAAGGGGCCGTGGCGCTCAAGTTCACGGCTGCGTATTACAGGCCACTGGATTTCGCGCCGGTCCCGGAACAGGAGGCCGCTTCAATATACTTACGCTGCATTCGGGAAGGCGGTGGCCCCAATCTGGAGGACTATAAGAAGCTTCAGGATTACATCTTCTTCGAGGTCGGAAAGACGGCGGCTCGCCTCCACTTACCCGTGCACATCCATACAGGCCCTGGCAGTGGTGCTCAGTACTCCTTGAGTGGAGCCAATCCTTTTTTGCTCGAGAAAGCGATCAACGGCTTGCCGGACACGGATTTCGTCCTGCTGCATGGAGGTTGGCCCTTCTCGTTTCAGGCAACAGCACTATTGATGAAGAGTAATGTGTTCATCGATTTCTCGGGGCAGGAATTCATGTTATCGCCTCGCGATCTCGCTGATGTCCTGAGATATTGGATGGATTATATGCCGGAGAAGGTGTTGTTTGGAACGGATGCTTTCCCTAATCCATCGTTACCTCAAGCAGCGTGGGAAGAGTTTGAATGGTTGAACGCCCAGAATGCTCGGCAAGCGCTGGCGATTGCTTTGACGACCATGAGAGACGACGGGCAAATCACGACTGGGCGGGCAAAGGAATTGGCCCGAATGGTGCTTCGCGAAAATGCGGCCAAGCTACACCGGTTATAGCTACCCGGAACTACTGAAGTAAAGTGGGAAATCGAGAGCCGGGCGCTGGTTGGCGCGTTTACTTTGTTTACCTTAACTGTTCATCAGCTTGATTGGATGTTAAGCAGATTGAAGTAGCAATCCCTTGTGTTCACGCTACTTGTTGATAGGAGTTGCCGAGAAAAACCGTGGCCGAACATAAGCGGTGCCACAATCTCCAAATCCGTTCGCGAAAAACAGAATATTAATGAAGGTTCTCAATCGTTACCGTGTAACATTGTTACGCATTGGTGCTATCCTATCCAGGTCCGCATTCAACCCAAAAGACCTAGAGAGACCAGTCGATGAAGAGAACGCTGCTTAGCCTACTAGCGCTATGCGCAAGCTCTGCCCTGCATGGGCAGACAGCACCACCAATAATTAAAGTCACCCTCCTCGGGACGGGTGTTCCGCTGACGAATGCGACGGCGTATGTGGCATCAGGCCGCGTTACGGCCGGGCTCCTCGTGGAAGCCGGCACTGAACGAATGTTGTTTGATTGCGGCGCAGGCGTGATGAACCGCTTGTATCAATCAGGGGGCGCCGACCCGGTCAACGATCCCAATATTGCGGTGGATAAAGTATTTCTCAGTCACCTGCACACCGATCACATGGCCGATCTGGCCGCGTTGTACAGTTTGGGCTGGCTATACCGTTTCGACAAACCCCTTCGCGTTTGGGGTCCCGGTCCCGGTCCTGCCCAAGCCGTTTCTACCGGCTCCATCATGCAGTTGCTTCGTATCGTCTACGACACCGATTTCTATCAGCGCGCGTTCGCCTTCACATTGTTCGCGTTCCCGATCAGCGGTGTGCAACCAATTGGAACGGACATCGGAGAGGGTGTCATCTATAGCAACAACGGCGTTACGGTAACGGCATTCCTGGTGGACCATCATCCAGTAGCTCCAGCGTACGGCTTCCGTGTGGATTATCAGGGACACTCAGTGGCGTTCTCTGGTGACACGACTTTCTCGCAGAACGAAATCACGGCCGCAAAGGGAGTTGACGTTCTCATCCACGAGATCTGGGGTTGGTCGAAGGCCGATGGTGGGCCAGAGTTGTTCGATTACCACTGCCCCCCCGAATCTTGTGCGGCCCCGATATTCAAGGGAGTTAATCCCAAGCTCGCAGTGTTCACCCACATTGCGCTCGAGCCAGCAGCTTTCTGCGCCCCTACGGCTACCGATTGCTCCACTACCACCGACAGTCTCGTTGCGCGCACCAAGGCCGCGGGTTATACGGGCCCGATCCAGGTGGGTGCCGACCTGATGGTGATCAATGTCAATGCAGGCGGTGTTGCGGTGGTTCCCCCGACTAGCTTTGGCACGTCCGGAACTGAGGACGGCAGAGGGATACCTGCCGAGATGCGTCGCGTACGGCCTTTGGCTGTTTGGCCGTAGAAATCCTGTCCCTTCGAAGGATCGACTTGATGGCTACTCTATCAGTCGATCCTTCCCCTTCCCTCAGCTCCAGCCGCGAGTTTTCAATCACCCTGCGCGCTAACTGACGTCTCTTGTTCTACTTCCACGGGTTCCATCCCCTGCTGTTGTTGCTGCTGAAGAGCCGGCCAGATTGCATTCATCAGCCCGGCAAGCATGCTTAAATTGAACAAGCCAAGAGCGGTCAAGTTGCCCGCACCCAAGAAGAATACCGCCCCTAAAGATACCAACCCCGGTCCGAAAGTTGTACCGATCAGCGTCTTTAGGTTGGCATCATACTCACTGCCAACTTCGAAAACCTTATTCAGTCGCCTGAGACTCTCGTCCATTAAAATAATTTGAGCGGTGTCGGTTGCGAGTGTAGAGGCTCCCCTGATGGAAATGGAAACGTTGGCCTTTTTAAGCGCGATAGCGTCGTTGATTCCATCTCCCACGAAACAGACACGCTTGCCTTCTTTCTGCAGCTCTTCCACGCGGCTCGACTTCTCCTGAGGAAGCACCTCGGCAAGGTAGTGGTCGATTCCTAACTCAGCGGCTAACGCCTGAGTTGGCGCGGCGTGATCACCCGAAATTATGTATAAGGTAAGCCCCCGGTCCTTGAGATCCTTGACAACCTGCTTGGCCTCGGGCCGGATAGTGGGCCGCAATTCAAGCATGCCCGCCAGCCGGTCTCCAATCGCGACAAAGATCACCGAAGCTCCGACGGATTGCATCCGTTGCTTCCGAGTTTCGAGATCGCTGGAAACCTCGATTCCTTCCATTTTCATGTATCGGGCGCTACCCACGCGAACCAGGCGTCCGCTAACTCGAGCCTGAATTCCGTAGCCCATCTCATAGCGTTCGTCCTCAAGTGAGGGTAATGTCAGATTGCGTTCGCGGGCAGCAGAGAGTATCGCAAGTGCAACTGGATGGCTCTGTTTCGCCTCGACTGCGGCGGCGCTCGTCAGCACTTCCTCTTCGGTGAAACCGGCAATCGCGCAAATCTCACCCACGTGCGGCTGTGTTTCGGTAAGTGTCCCGGTCTTATCGAAGACTACGGTATCGATAGTTCCCACCGCCTCGAGCGAACGGCCGTCTTTGATTAGCACGCCCGATTGCGATGCACGTTGAAGGAAGTTCAACATGCCCAGTGGTGAGGCAACCTTCAACACCGACACATAGTTCGAGTTAACCACGGCAAGTGCGCTAGCCGGGCTCAAAAAGGCCATGGCGACTCCGGCCAGTCCCAACGTGGGCAGCACCGTGTGATCGGCCACTTCTTTCCAACGTGCCTGGATCGCGCTTCGGAAATCAGTGGTGGTGGCCAGGATGTTCCGAATCTGGGCAGCGGCCGTTTCCGAGCCGGCTTGTTCCACCACGACCTCTATACGACCCGCAAGCAACATGGTGGCCGAGAACACGCGGTCGCCGACACCCTTCTCGGCGGGTTGGGCCTCACCCGTCAGAACATGCTGATCTACCGAAGCAGTTCCCCCCGTGATTTTCCCGTCAACGGGAATCGTCTGGCCAGCATGCACCACCAATGTATCTCCGACCGCGAGTTGCTCAAAGGGAACTTCAATTTCCTGGCCATCGACAACGATCCAAACGCTTCTCGGCTGTTCGCCGAACATGTCCGCCAAGATCCGCCTCGATCGATCTTCGGTTCTCAGCATCATCTTGGTGCTGGAATGAAAGACTGTCGCCGTCAATGAGCAAATCAGGAAATAACCTCCGGCGAGCAACCCGAGGAATGAGACTGAGTCCAGCAATCGGATAGTAATTCGCCGGCCGTGGGTTAAATCGATGTAGGCTCCCTGGAAAACGGGGAAGGCCGCATACAGAATCAGGCCGCCACTCACGAGTTTCAGTGGCGCAAAAAACAACACTCCGATCGTGGCCGTCGCAACGGACGTCACGGCCACTTTGAGATAGCGATTGACGACCTTTTCGGTTCTGACAATCTGCGCGCGTGCCGAGCCATCGGCTGGACCGCTCATCTCCTCAAACTGGCGGTCTCGGGAGTCGTCGAGAACCAGGCTCTTGGCCTGTTTTAAGGATTCCCAGACAGCCTTCGGAGTCAGTTTTATCGATGGATTGGCGCGGCGATGACGTGGTGAAGACCAACTAGGAGTCGCCTCGCGCATGGTCTTTCCAAGCGCGGCGGTGTGTTCAACCGCGGAGTTCACAAGATTTACGGCCGCTTTAGCGCCCTCGGCGACTAAGCCCTCTTCCTGCTCGAGGACGGTCGAAAAGCCCCGCCATTCCTCACCCACGGCTTCCTGTATTGGCTTGATCTCCTCGTAGGCACTAACTGCTACCGTTCGCACTTCGTCCCTGGCAGCGCGAACTCCATGGCTGATAGTCATCGCGGATCGCGTCATGACGACAGTCAACTTTTGGCCCTGCTCGTTCAGCACCTGCCGCAACGGATCGAGTTCGTCCACTGTGAACTCATGAACCTGGGTATTGACTTCCACATACATCGAGGCCGCGACTTCCTTTAAGTCCTTTACCAAACTACGCAAGTCGTCAAAGAGGCCTGGCTCTTTCTTCTTGACCACCTTTGGTTTAGCAGCTTTGCGTTTCGAGTAAAAATGCCGGCCGGTGACTGCGACGGCACCACCAAGCACGGCAGCGACTATTGGAAGCATGAATGAACCCTAATCTAAGACTGCAACCCAGGCCGAGAACGGGCGCGGATAAATAACGCTTCCCCGCGACGATATACCTATGAGTTATCAGTTTACGCCAATAGTGCAGCCAACGCGTGAGCGTCATAAAAGGAGCCATGAAAGCGCGGATCTTGACTTCCCGTGATGTTACTTTAGATAGATAGATGCGCAATCACCCTCCGGTTGCAGCCTATGTCGCCCTTGTGTCGGTGTGCTTCTTCTGGGGCACGGTTTACCTTGCAATTCGCATCGCTCTCGAGTCCTTTCCGCCGGCGTTGCTGATGGGTGTGCGGTTCCTATCGGCAGGTGTGGTGATCCTGGCAGTAGCCGCGGCGGTAAAAGCGCGGCTGCCGTCCCGAAGGGAGTTCGCATTTACCTCGCTATACGGAATAATTACACTCGGCGTAGGCATCGGAACCTTGTTCTTTGCAATACAGTGGATCCCGAGTGGACTGGCCGCCATGCTGACCACCACTTCTCCATTCTGGATGGTGGGTGTCGAAGCCTTGCTGCCCGGAGGCGAGAGACCGAATCTCCCAACGGTTGGGGGCATGCTGATCGGATTGGCAGGAACGCTTCTCCTGGTGGTTCCCGACGCCCTTAAGCAAGGTTTCGGAGGCGTCGTCGTAGTGTCGTTTATCGTCTTGCAGATCGGATGCGCGGGCTTCGCGCTCGGCTCCGTCCTGGAACGGCGGCATAATACGACCACTCACCCGATCATCAATGGCGCCGTCCAGGAACTCGCAACTGGAGTCGTGTTTCTAATTCCGGCGCTGTTTCTTCAGCAGCCGGTGAAATGGGACGTCAAGGGACTGCTCGCCATTCTCTACCTGATTCTGATCGGCGGGGTTGTCGGCTATAGCGCTTTCCTATACTCGATGAAGCATCTACCCGTCTCGCTAGTCTCCGTTTACACCTACGTCAACCCTGTAGTGGCCGTTATCATCGGTTCTTTGATCTACAAGGAGAGTTTTCGCCCACTGGACATCTTGGCCATGCTCATTGTTTTTGCCGGTGTGATTGTGGTGAAGCGTTATAGCGGGAGTAAGGACGACAAAGGAGTCCACCAAAATACCAGTGTCGTGGCGGCGGCCAATTAAAGCTAACTCTATCGGTTCCATAAAACTGATTCTACTGAGCCGCCGCGCTAGTAAGCGTTCTTATTCGCTCGCAGGCGAGACACAGCCTGGATCACCGTTTCCGGAGGCCGGCCGGTAAGTAACTCAATCGCCGACGAAACATTCGCGAATTCCTGGGCCTCCGCCGCTCTGTAAAGCGTAACCAGAAAACCGATGATCTCTTCAGGCTCGTGATCCCGCCGGCACATCTCGCGAAACTCGTCCTCGGTGATACTGCTGAACCCGATTGTGGTTCCTGAGGCGATGGAGATTGCCGCCGCAAGCTCGGGCATTGACAGCGCAGCAGGCCCGGTCAACTCTACTACTTCGCCGTTTACATTGTTGCGTAGCGCGATTGCCGCCAGCGCTCGCGCAATATCGGCCCGTGAGACATAAGCGATTCGAGCGTCTTTCATGGGGTAAGGCAGCGTCCCCATGCTCTGCAAAGCCGGCACCCAATCGGCAAGGGGATCGGTGTAAAGGCTCATGCGAGCGATCGTCCATTCCATCCCCGAGAGTCTCGTAGCACTTTCGGCGTACAGTATAAAGGATGCAACCGTAAACAGACTAGTGGGCTCGGCAGCCTGGAGAGATAGAAATATCACCCGCTTGACTCCGGCGGCTTTCGCGGCGGTCAAGGCATTCGCATGTTCGACGCAGCGTGGCGCGGGCTGAGTCTTGGTTGGGATCAGGACTAAAGTATCCACCCCCTGGTAAGCGGACACGAGGCCCTTGCCATCGACATAGTCGGCGTGCCGCACTTTCACGCCGAGATCCGCGAACACCGCCATCTTCTCTGTATTCCTGCCCCCAGCGATCACCATCTCAGGGGGAACTCCCTGGCTAAGCAGGGCTTCTACGGTGAGCCTGCCGACTCCGCCGCTAGCGGCCATAACGAAGATCATTTCTCGTTCAATCCTTCGAACGCCACACTGGTTAAATGGTGGTGGGCTTTGCGGCTTCAACCGCTTCCGCCATTTCGGTCTCATCGGACTTAAGCGTTCCGCCAGCCCTTTTAAATTCCTTCAGGAAGTAATTCTCAAAGGCTTTCGGGTCGAACGAGAGTAGTGTACCGCCGCTCTCGAAATGCATGATGAAGGCATTACCAATCGCCTGCGTCATGGCATAGGCGAGTACAGGTGTCACTATAAAGTACACAACTGTGCCAGCAAGAAGGGCAGGGATGGCCGCGATCGCAATTCCTGCACCATGGCCAATGGTGGTGGGCACCGCGGCACCGATCAACGAAAGGATCGAACCGCGAATACGTTCCTTACCCTCCGAGTGGCCGAAGTTGTTCGCGATCTTCCAAACCATAGTCACCTGAACCGCAAGAATTCCCGCGAAGTTCAGAAGGCCGCCGGGAAGCAATCCTACACCAGCCGCGATTTTCGAATACAAGCTGACGGTGGACATCGATTTGTCGATCGGAGACAACGGTTCGGCCGGCTCGTGCGCGGTCACCGCATCGATCTTCGATTGATCCGCACCCATCTTCGGAATATGAGAACGAATGGACCCGATTATGCGTTGCGCACGAGCTTTTAGCGGCTCCGCATCGAGGTGTTCCGCCTCTTCCAGCGCTTTCCGCGCTTCGAGATACCGTCCCGCCGCAAGGTGTTCAGACGCGCGTGTCCTAGCCTCGTCAGCCGCCGATCTCACCGGTGTTGCTTCTGTTGTCTGTTCTTCTGTAGCCAGCTTGGGGCTGGTTGTAGCCGTCGTATCGATGGTCGGGCTATCCGTTGAAACAATGGGCATCGCGGATTCTCCTGAATTCTTTAAGGATAGGATCGTCAACGGACCTCCGGACGCAGCGGGGCGGTCGGCCGAAGTGTTGCTATTCGTCTGGGATCTTTAGCAGTCTATTATCCGATCAATCGTTCCAACTAATCAAGTGGGCTCAAAGACATATTGCCTTGTAATTCGGAAAACGTCCAAGAAATGAGCCTCGTTGGGGGAATTTGTGGGTTGATGGCGAGCGTTAGCGGGCCATCTCGTTGAGGAAGCGGCGGAATTTCCGGCAGGTAGAGTCGAAGGATCGCTGCTGCTCTTCGCCGCCGTGAGAGAGGAGCGGACCGCCGTATTCGATCATCTGCGAGAGGACTCGTTCCACGGGCTTCTTTCTCAAAGGGGGATCGTTGTGGAGATCGCGGATGAACTCCCCGCCCAGC